>JAOZNS010000100.1 GCA_029933635.1 Candidatus Zixiibacteriota bacterium
CTTAAAGTAACCCAAAACCAAAATTAGCAACAAAATTTCGATACGCTACCAAAAATTTATAACCTTTCAAGACAACCTTCTTCAAAGCGAAGCCTCAAACTCATAAGGGAATTGCCCAACATCCCATAGGACTCGTTAGACCTAAACGTTAAAAGACCCAATGAGATACAACGGGAATTTACCAAGGGGTGGGCATTGACTTATAAGAGGGGAGAAATCTTATCTTCTGAATCGAGGAGAGTTCTATGGACTAAAATTTTCACAAGCCCCTGAAAGAAGTTAGTCCGAGCTTTTAGGAATCGAGCTTTGATTACAACCACAAAAGATCTGGTAGAAGCCTCAATGAAATGCGGCATACAGAAATTAGACGCTTCATCCCTTGTTGTTATTTTTGTCGAAAGAACCGAAAAGATGCTTTAACTTGCTTTCGGGATATACCTTTTCCCGGCCCTTTACATTATGAAATAAAACGCTATATTTTTAAAGGTATGGCAAAGATGAATAAAGACAGAATCTCATCGCTTGAGGACACGATAGCTGCCATCTCCACCCCTCTGGGTGAAGGAGGCATAGGGATCGTTCGTATCTCCGGCAAAGACTCGATTAAGATCGTTGAGAAAATATTCAAAGGTGAAAAACCTCTCAGCCAGCTTCCCTCCCATCGAGTCAATTACGGCGAGATAGTCGATTCCAACACGGGCGAAGTGATCGATGAGGTTCTTCTCACCATTTTCCTTGGACCCAAAAGCTACACCTCTGAAGATCTGATCGAGATAAGCTGTCACGGGGGACAATTGGTCTTAACCAGAGTTCTGGAGCAAGCTTTAAGATGTGGCGCTCGCTTGGCAGAGCCGGGAGAATTTACCCTGAGGGCTTTCCTCAATGGTCGAATCGACCTTTCCCAAGCAGAGGCGGTAGCAGAGGTGATAAGAGCTAAAACCGATCTGGGACTTAAGATGGCATTGAGACATTTGAAGGGTGATCTTTCCAAAAAAATCAATGCGTATAGAGACAAACTGATAGATATCTTAGCTAAGCTGGAGGTACAGATAGATTTCTCTGAAGAGGAGGTAGCACCACCCAACCGAGACGCAATGATAAAAGAGCTGGAATCGATTGAAAAAGATCTGGACAGTTTGCTCTCCACCTATGACGAGGGGAAAATCATAAGGGAGGGTTTGAATGTGGTGATCGTGGGCAAAACCAACGTGGGCAAATCCAGCCTGCTTAATGCCCTTTTAAAAGAGGATAGGGCGATAGTAACTCCTATCCCCGGAACCACAAGGGATGTTATCTCCGAGTTGGCCAATGTGAAGGGGATTTTAGTGCGATTGGTGGACACTGCAGGTTATCGTATGGTCAAAGATACGATCGAGCTGGAAGGGCTGAGAAGAACAAAGATCGAGATGAGCCAGGCAGATTTTCTGCTTCTGGTGATGGATACCTCCACAGAAATCGATGAGGAGGACCTGGAGCTGAAAAGACAGATGCCACAGGAGAAATATGTGATAGTATTTAACAAGATCGATATAGCCTCGCCTGATTTAATCAAAAAAAACCAAGAAAGGCTCCACGGCGCCCCGATCGTCAGGGTATCAGCTTTGAAAGGAGATGGGCTGGAAAGACTGAAGGAGGTGATCGCTTCGGAGTCTTCGGTTTTGGATAAAGATCGAACCCAGGGGGTGATTCTTTCCAGCTTAAGGCATAAGGATGCATTGACCAGAGCAAAGAAAAGCCTGAGTTTGGCTAAAGATAGCTTAAAAAGAGGGATGAGTCCTGAGTTTGTGGCGCTGGATGTGAAAGCTTCACTGGATGCGATCGGTGAGGTGATCGGAAAGACCGTCACCGATGATATTTTGAATAAGATCTTTTCTGAATTCTGTATCGGGAAATGATTTGAATCGGCTTAAACCCTAGCCATCTCCGGCTCTCTGATGCTGATGGTAACGATCAATCTCCCCCGCTCCTTTCTTCCCAAAATCTTTACATCGGATTGAAAATACTTGGCGGCACCCTCTAACATACCTAAGAAAAAATCATTGAGATTCCTCTCCGAATGATATCTGATTTCAAAATGTCCCGGCAAGGCTTTTCTGAATTCCAATCTCGGAGGAGTTCCCAACCCATCTCGTTTTATATCATGGTGGATTCTGTTCGTTGCGGTGATCAAATCGTTGAGAGTTTTAATTCCCCCCATATAATCGCCAAATATATCTGCAAAATAAAAGAAGGTCTCCCGCCCGAAATCTCTCCATAAAGTGGAGAGGTTGGTCTGGGTCTCTTCACATAAAGCTTGCATGAGCTTTACAAGTCCTTTATCCGGATACCAGGTCAGTTCTGCGAAGGCATTGGTTTTCAAAGATGTCTTCTGGCACAGATCGGAGAAGGAGACTGAAGGATAGTTTTTATCAATAAAACGAGCCAAGCTGTTGAACATGGCGCCATTCATAGAAGCCCTCCTTTTGAGATTAATGTTTCAAAGAATAAACCCGTGAGGCAACATCAGACTTATCGTCTGAACTCTGAGCCCTCTTGAGCGGGTTTAAAAAAGTTGCTTCAGAATTATACAGATGTTTTTGAAAGCAAAATCACCCTTTACAAAAAGTGATTTCTTTGTATATTTGCACCGATAACTGCAAATTGCGATTGGTAGAAAGATGCTTAAATTAACTGGCAGCTCTGCCAATGGAATAACAAACAGAAGGGATGAAAAGTGGAGCTTTTTGAAACCATTTATTCCAGAAGACCCATCAGAACATCTACCGTCAAAGAGATTCAGAGAAGTGAGCTGGAAATGGTAGTTGATGCGGCAGACCTGCCCCTTCCGCCAGGAACGGACAGATGAGGGATTTTACCGTAATTACACAGAAAAAGATTCTGAACGAGATCATCCAGCACTTTCATCCGGGCAGAGGATATAAAACATACGAAGACGGCAAATTTGACGGAATATCTGCCATAATTGCAGTTATTTTAGACGAATATAATGAACACCGGAGTAGGGGTTCGATATATCGAACCCCTACAAAAAATCAAATCTGCCGGTGCTGGATACATCCAGCCCCAAAGCCTTGAAGACGTTTCACGTGGAACAATATGCTAACTTATCCCGAAGAATACGACATAATCGTTGTTGGTGCTGGACATGCTGGCTGTGAGGCGGCTCTGGCTTCGGCAAGGATGGGGCAAAAGACCCTCCTTTTCACCATGAACAAGGAGACCATCGCCCAGATGTCCTGCAATCCAGCGGTGGGCGGTCAAGCCAAGGGTCAGCTGGTCAAAGAGATAGATGCATTGGGCGGAGAAATTGGCTTTGTGGCGGACAAAACCGCCATCCAGATCAAGACGCTGAATCTTAAGAAAGGTCCTGCGGTCTGGTCCACCAGAACTCAGAACGATAGATCCGCTTACCGACTGGCAATGCGGGAGTCCTTAGAGAATCAGGATAATCTTTTTATCAAACAGGATACCGTGGTGGAGGTTCTGGTAAGAGATGGAAAGGCTTACGGGGTGGTTACTGCCACTGGAATGGCTTATCATTGCAAGGCGGTCATCCTCACCTGTGGCACCTTTCTTAATGGTTTGATCCATATAGGGTTAGAACATTTCCCGGCAGGAAGAGCTGGAGAGTTTCCTGCACGAGGTCTGACTGAGAATTTAGTCAAACTGGGTTTCCGGGCAGGTCGGCTGAAGACCGGAACGCCACCAAGACTGGACGGAAGGACCATCGATTTTTCAAAAACTACACCTCAATATGGCGATGCTGAACCAAAGCCGTTCTCCCTTCGAACCATCGACCCACCCCAGAATAAACGGCTCTGTTATCTAACCTATACAAATAAAGGGACGCACGAGCTAATTTTGGATAACTTGGATAGGTCCCCCCTTTATAGCGGGAAGATCAAAGGGATAGGTCCCAGATATTGCCCCTCAATCGAGGATAAGGTGGTCAAATTCAGAGAAAAACCCAGACATCAGCTCTTTTTGGAGCCGGAGGGGTTGGGAACCAACGAGTTTTACGTTAACGGCTTTGCCACCAGCCTCCCGGAAGATGTTCAGCTCAAGGCTTTAAGAACCGTTCCCGGATTGGAGAATGCCAAGATGATGCGAACCGGATATGCAATAGAATATGACTACTTTCCCCCGATACAGCTCAGGCATACTCTCGAAACTAAGCTGGTGGAGAATCTGTATTTTGCCGGACAAATAAATGGAACCTCGGGCTATGAGGAGGCGGCGGCGCAGGGAATAATGGCAGGAATAAATGCCGCCTTGAAGATCAAGGGAGAACCACCCTTTGTGCTCCAAAGGGATCAGGCATATATCGGGGTGCTGATCGATGATCTGGTTACCAAAGGGACTGACGAGCCTTACCGCATGTTCACCTCCCGGGCTGAATACCGTCTCATTTTACGCGAAGACAATGCGGATCAAAGGCTTCTGGAACATGGACATAAGTTTGGACTGATCTCCGAGGAACTTTATGCTAAATACAGGGAGAAGATGGAGAAAGTTCAAAAGGAGAAGGCTCGGCTTAGGAGGGTATTTGTCTCCTTATCGGCATTTGCTCATCTTCTGGGAGAGGTGGAGAACAATCGAAAGATGTCTTTAGCGAGGATTTTGAAAATGCCGGAGATCAGATATGAGGATTTAAAAAAGGTGGACTGGGAGGCGGGGAAGCTTTCCCGAGAGATTTATCAGCAGGTGGAACTGGAGCTGAAATACGAGGGTTACATCAGAAGGCAGATAAAGGAGATAGAGAAAGCCAAAAAGCTGGAGTGCATCCGTATCCCCGAGGATTTCAGCTATGATGGTCTCAAGGGTTTCAAAAGGGAGGCTTTGGAGAAATTGAAAAGAGTTAAGCCGGTATCGGTGGGGCAAGCGTCCCGTATCTCAGGGGTCTCTCCAGGGGATATCGCTGTTTTGATGGTGCATCTCAAACAATTTCTGGCAAGAGGATCGGTGGATTAAATGGATACGACCAATCCCAACTGGGCCCCTCTCCATTTTAGTTAAAGGAATTTTTTGTAAGAGCAAGAGGGGTAAAGCTTATTTGATCTGGTATCTTTGAGACCTCGCCCCTCAGTTGAGTTCCTCCGGTCATTTGACTCAAATGAGATTCAAATGAACAAATGACCTGTTTCCCCCTCTCCCTTTGTGGAGAGGGGGATTTAAGGGGGAAAGGTTAAAAGACTCTTTATCATTTTATTCAGATTATTTTTATCCACTAATTGGGAGAAGAACCTCCCATCCTTTTGATCGGTTTATCC
Organism: Candidatus Zixiibacteriota bacterium; assembly: GCA_029933635.1. Taxonomy (GTDB): domain Bacteria; phylum Zixibacteria; class MSB-5A5; order MSB-5A5; family SM1-73; genus SM23-73-3. The sequence goes on from JAOZNS010000100.1 coordinate 5,271, forward strand.
TCAAAGGTGTTTCACATGAAACGTTCTGATTCCTCCTCAATCTTTTCCACTCAAACACTTTCTCAATCGGGGATCCTCCAGTTCAAAAAAATCTGTTCCGCATGGGGAATAAATCTTACCAAGGAGATGATCCAAAAATTTCAATCTTATGTTCATCTACTTCTGGAATGGAATCAAAGGATTCATCTCATCTCTCGAAAGGATGCCAGAGCTGATCGGATATTAAGGCATTTTATCGACTCACTTTGCATCTTTAAGGTGGTTGATCTACCAAGGAAGGCGAAGCTTCTTGATTTGGGTTCGGGTGCCGGCTTTCCCTCAACTCCCATAAAGATCGTTAGGAATGATATCCATCTGACTTTGGTCGAGTCAACTCACAAAAAGACGCTGTTTCTTCAAAAGCTGATTCAGGAGTTAAAACTTCAAAAAACCTGCGTCATAAACCAGCGTGCGGAGAAACTTATTGACCTGCCCGAATTTCAGGCAAGATTTGATCTGGTTACTGCCAAGGCATTGGGAAGGCTCAAAGATGTTCTCAGATTAAGCCTTCCCTTTTTGAAGCCCGAGGGATCTCTGGTGGCATACAAAGGGAGGCAAGCAATTCGGGAATTCCAGAAGGTGGGCTCGCTTGAAGGTTTTAATGTTATGAATATGGTCAAAATCGAAGTCCCGGAGATGGATCTTTTGCGATACCTGGTGATTTTAAGAAAGTCAAGACATGTTTTGTAGAAAGAGAAAGCGTTGTCTGAGAAATGAGCCCGACTGGTCACCTTTATTTTTTCTCTTGCTTTTCAGGGAAGAAATCGTTAATTATGGAAAAACATGGGAGAGGTTTCTAACCTGTAAGTTTGAGGGGAACGAAGCGTGGGAAAGATAATCGCTGTTGCCAACCAGAAAGGGGGGGTGGGAAAGACCACCACTGCAGTTAATTTGTCCGCCTGCTTAGCTGTGGCAGAAAAGAGGACCTTGCTGGTGGACATCGATCCTCAAGCCACCTCCACCTCTGGCTTAGGAATTGACAAAAATAAGCTGAAGAAAAGCATCTACGAGGTGCTGGTTCAGGGCTTACCTATTGAGACCGTCGTTCAGAAAACGGAGCTGGCTTTCCTGGATCTGGTGCCCTCTCATCTACGCCTGGTTGGAGCGGAGGTGGAGCTGGTAAACGTGTTAGCCCGGGAGAAAAAGCTCAGCCTTGCTTTGGAAACGATAAAAGGGAATTACGATTTTATTTTAATCGACTCTCCTCCATCCTTGGGTCTTTTAACCATAAACACTCTCACCGCTTCGGATTCAATTCTTATACCCATTCAATGTGAATATTATGCTCTGGAGGGGTTGGGGCAACTTTTGAATACCATCAAATTGATCCAGCAAAGCTTAAATCCCAAGCTCAAGATCGAGGGGGTTCTTCTCACCATGTATGATGGAAGGTTGAATCTATCCAAACAGGTGGCCGATGAAGCCAGAAAATATTTTTCTGATAAGGTATATAAGACGGTTATAAATCGGAACGTCAGGCTTTCTGAGGCTCCAGGGTTTGGTAAGCCCATAGTGCTTTATGACAGAACATCCACCGGCGCAGAAAACTATCTGAGTCTGGCAGAGGAGATATTAAATCATACCGCAGAAGAAAACGAAACGATTCATGTCGGAGAGGCTGAAAATGCGTAGAAACGCTTTAGGAAAAGGATTGGAAGCGCTTATCCCTGAACCCCCACAAAAGCTTCTGGAAAAGGAAAAGCCGACACAAAAGGGGTGGGTGAATCTGAGCATTGAGAAGATCAGATCAAATCCATATCAACCCCGCACAGAAATGGACCAAGAAAAGCTTAAGGAGCTTTCTGCCTCCATAAAGGAGAAGGGGATCATTCAACCGGTGGTGGTCAGACAGGTGGGCGAGGGGTTTGAACTGGTTGCGGGAGAAAGAAGACTTCGGGCGGCTAAGAAACTGGGATTGAAGAAAGTACCAGCGGTAATAACCGATAAGCTCTCCAAAGAGGATATGCTGGAGATCTCCTTGATTGAGAACCTCCAGAGGGAAGATCTGAATCCCATAGATACTGCTTTGGGTTACCAGAGGCTCCTTGAAGAGTGTGGGCTTTCTCAAAGACAACTGGCAGAAAAGATAGGGAAAGATCGCTCCTCAATTGCCAACACCTTGAGACTGTTAAGCTTACCGGATGAGGTCAAAAGACTGGTATCGAAAGGATCGCTCACCGAGGGTCACGCTCGGGCAATACTTTCCCTCTCCACCCAAGATGAAAAAATAAAGCTTGCCAGGCAGGTGGTCAGGGAGGACCTTTCCGTGCGAAGGACCGAGGACTTAGTTTATGGAAAGAAGAAGTCAAAAGTTCAGCTAAGATCAAAGAGCTCTCCAGCTTTTCTTGAGATTGAGACTAAGCTAAAGCAATTCTTTGGAACCTCGGTAAAGGTGACCTCCAGAGGAGGGAAAGGGAAGATAGAAATAGAATTTTATTCAGAGGAAGATTTGTCCAGAATCTTGGAGCTTTTGCAAATAACCCTGTGATCTCTTCTTGGTCTTTATCCTGAAAGCAACTATGTCCAAAAGATATATCAATTTTGTTATACTTCCTGACGGAAGTTCAAAAAGTTTGAAGTTTAAGTTGTCTTTTTTTACCAGCAAGCTGATAGCGGGCATTCTGGGGTTTTTAGTGATCTTCGTTGTCGTTTTAAGCATTCTCCAGGGACGACTTCTTTATGAAGAGATAGTTGGAAAATCGTTGAAACAGGAGAATGAGAGGTTGAGAAGATACAATGCAAAGGTGGAGAAGCTGGAAAAAGAGCTCCAAGAGTACAAGAAGTTTGTTATCAGAGTTGCTCAGTTAGCCGGGGTTCCATATCAGGCTCAGGCAAAAAACCAACTGACAAATTATGCAGAAAATATGCCCTCCCCAGATGAGGAGATGGTGGCTTTCACCGAAGAAAAAGACAAGGCTCCTCCCCTTATTTCAGATTCGATTACGATTCAAGGCGATTCACTGAGGCACATTCCCACTGGCAAACCCATAGAGGGATGGATTACTCAAAGGTTTTCGATGAATCTTCCCGGCTTTGGAGGTATGCATCCGGGTATCGATTTCGCCGCAAAGATAGGAACCGAGGTCCGGGCCACCGCTGATGGAATAGTCATCTTTTCAGGTTGGGACGATATTTATGGAAATCTGGTAGCCGTCGATCACGGGAATGGTTACGTGAGTTACTATGGACATAACTCAAAAAACTTGGTCAACAGGGGGGATTCTGTGCATCGGGGTGAGGTGATAGCACTTTCCGGAAACACAGGCAGAAGTTCAGCTCCTCACCTACACTATGAAATCAGAAAGGATGATGTGGCTATCGATCCCGAGAATCTGATGAATACACATTGAAGTTGGTTGTCAAGATCCTGTAAATGATGAAAAATAAAAAAGACAGAGGAGAGAGTGGATTGAATACTATCATTGGAAAGGATTCCATAATCGAAGGAACGATAAACGTTCAGGGGGGGATAAGAATCGATGGGATGGTGAAAGGCAAAGTTTCCGCCTCTGAATCCGTAGCTGTGGGGGAAAGTGGCACAATTGAGGCGGAATTGACTGCCAGAGTGGCAATAATCGGGGGGAAAGTGGTTGGAAATATCTTTGCCCGGGATAAAATAGAGCTTCAGGCTAATGCCACGGTTGAAGGAGACATAACCACTAAAAATCTAATAGTTGAAGAGGGAGCGATATTTCATGGCAGGTGTAACATGAAAAACTCACTGCCCGAGTCTCTCTTGAAAGAAGAGTAACCCCTCTGTTAATCCCCTGGTTTGTCCTAAACAGCTCTACATATTGATAATTGTCAGTAAATTGTGGAAATTTTGTTAATTTATTTTACATCAATAAATTAAGCAATAAAACTGAAGCCTTCAAATTTAAGTTATCCACATTTTTTCCATAATCTTCACCAAAACGGTGGATTAGGGTAGTTCATCTAATGGGTTTATTCAAAGAGATGGTAAAACTCACTATTTTCATTAAGCTTAGTCTAAATGAAGCGGGAACTCTTTTTCTCAGGAATAAATA
>JAOZNS010000313.1:0-1019 GCA_029933635.1 Candidatus Zixiibacteriota bacterium
ATAACCGACCCCCATTGTCCAGAAAAGTCATCAAACTTTCAATATCCGCATGGGAGAAAACCGAGTCGCGATGATCCCCAGTATACCAGACAATTACATCAAAATCGGTGAAATTTAAGGCGGTATCGGGATTGTTCTTCTTGTCCCATCTGTCATATACGGTTTCTAACAAGTCGAAAGCAGAAATGTAGTAATTTTCATAATTGTGGAGAAGAGTATCATCCCCTAAGTCATCGTCTATCAGTAGCACATTCCGACCAATGCTCAATTCCATGGTCGTATCGGTGGTGTAAATCACTCCACCTCCAGAGTCTCCGGAGACATGGAAGGTAAAGTATACCCTTTTGGTGGGAAAGTCGGGCGGCACATAAAATTCCATGGGATCTAACGAATTGTTCAGGATATCCTTGGAATCCATATCTCCCAAATATGAGTAATCGTCTGTAATGACTATGCCATTGGTATCAACCGAGACGGTCACCTCAACCCCACCAAGTGGAGACCAAACATTTTTGAGGGTGAAATCCAAACGTAGCATCTCTCCGGGTTCAGCTCTGCCATCTCCGTTTCCTCTAGGGGGATCATCATTAACTCCAAAATCCTCGAAGCGGACATAAGGTCGATGAAAAATATAATAAATTAAATCTGTTCCAGTTCCAATTCGGCAACTGCCCCACTTTATATAGAAAAATCCATCCATGCCCCAACCTCTACCCCAGCTATTTTTCACTATCCAGGCTCCATTACCATCGCATAGCGTATCATCCCAGCCTACCAGCAGAACACAGTGGTTAAGCTCAAAATAGGGATAATCGAAACATCCGCTCGTGTAATAGAAGAAGGTATCAGGAACCGCCATCAGCGTTGCCACTGGACCATAGTTATACAGGGCATTTTTGATAGCATCCACATCGGGGCTATTACATACCACTGTCCAGTTAGAGATTTTTGCCCATTTCTCACATTCGCTCTGCGTGCAGGGGATCCAGTGATCAGCTTGATATGGCATGCATTCCTCT
>JAOZNS010000313.1:1029-2390 GCA_029933635.1 Candidatus Zixiibacteriota bacterium
ACTCGGGATAAGCCCCATCGCAACCGTAGCCATAAGTCTTACATGAAAGAACCTGTTGTTCGGAGAGATTCATCTCCACTTCCCCGTAGATTTTCACCATAGCCTCTAAGGCTCCAACAGCACAAAAATCCCAGCAACTCCCGCACTGCCCTTGATTTTTAGCTGGAGTGACCCCATTCAACTCCCGCCAGTCAAAACGGGTGGGATAGGTCACTCCTTTTGGGACTTCCAGCGTTTTTAAGCTTTCTCTCCACTTCCAGTAACCTTCGGGAAGTTTCAAGCCCAAAAGTTTCTTCTTCTCCACAGGTGAAAGATCTGAAACCGATGTCTTGCCAGCTGTCCAAGAACATGTTCCCTCTTTCGTTTGGGGACCAGAAGTATCCTGAGCCGCACACAAGCCGATCATTAGAAATGTGCAAAAGATAACGAGGATAAAGGTTTTTAGATTTTTCATTTTCTACCTCTTGAAAGCTTAAGGGTTAAGCTCTTTTGTTTTTTTCAAAACGAAAATCAAAAGGGTAAAAATGGATGTTGGAGAAAAACCCATATTATTATTTTCTTAATTCAATTGAGAACTTTTAAACGGTCCTTTTAGGAGTGCCTCTACACTTCAGCTTCTTGAAGACTTGGCATTGCTTCTTCAGATAGGTTTCCTGAAAAAGCTTTTTCTTCTAATGAAAAAATAAAACAATAATCAGTTAAGTCAAGAAAAAAGCCTCGTTCTCTAACATCAAAGAAATATTTAATAACATTCTAAATAATTTTCTATCTTAAATTACTGAAGCTTAACAGAAAAAACCTTAAATTAAGGCTTTCTTAACCTTCTATTAACAAATTCGGTTGATCATAGCAAAATCTTTGGTATAAAGATCTTAAGATGTATTCAAAAAAGAAAGAACACTTTCACATCTTTTCAAACTTATCTTTCTCAAAAAGACTAAGTCAATCTTGTAGAACTATTCTTATGGAACAATTAAGTCTCTCCGAAAGATACATCATCAGTTCGAATATGCTGGCGTATGTAATAAATCCGAAGGTTCATCATGGCTTTTGTGGATTGAAATGATTTGCCGTCGTTTAAGGCACGATGGTTACCCTGATTCGTCCATACCCAGCGTCATTTCTTAGTTTTTCTGGTGTCGTATATCTGAAATCCAGTGGTACATCTGTTTGCAGATCATTTTTTTGATTAAACTTTCATAGGGGGCGATTAAGATCGTGTAAAAAATGAAACACCGGGATAGGGTCCCGGTGTTTTTGGGATTTAAACTTACGTAAGGTCTGTTGGTCCATGATCTTTAGAAGAATGCGCATCCGGGCAGAGGTGGAGGACCATCTCTATAAAGATAACTTATCAGATA
>JAOZNS010000101.1 GCA_029933635.1 Candidatus Zixiibacteriota bacterium
ACTTTTTATACCAGAAACTGGATATTTGAGAAAATTTGAGCTTTGAGCCGGTCTCCTTTTGAGCCAGCCAGGTTGCATCTTTGTATCCACCCCACCAGGTTTTGTCTATTTGAGGAGCGGTGGCAGACCATCCGGTGGCATCCGGATTGTTGCCCAGGTAAAAATTGTATCCTCCGTTCCAGGCGATCAAGACGAACTCCTTTCCCACCACCCAGTTTCTCAAAGTCACCGGGGCGATCATTAAAATGACCCCCAGACAGAGGATGGCCCAGCGAAAAAGAGCAGTTTTTGGGATAAATTTCCTTTTGAATCGAACCAGCATCCATATCAGAATGAATGGGACAAAGATCAAGATGTTGGGGCGGGCGATGGCGGAAAGTCCCAAGATGATCCCACAAAAAAACCAGTTTAAAGGTTTGGGTTTTTCGCCAGCGCGCAGAAGCAAAGCAATGAGAAGAAGATCAAGAAACACGATCAGGGAGGTGATCAAAAGCTGAGCATCATAAAAGATCAACGTGGCATAAAAGGATGCCACAACTCCCGATATGATCCCCACGGTTCGATTGAAAAGTTTTTTAGCCACGAAGAATACTAGGACACAACTTAAAGACCCCATGATGATCTGAAAAAGTCGGGGAAGAAAGAAACTGAGTCCAAAAATCTTGTAGGTCAGAGCCAAAAAATAAATATAAAGGGGCGCTCGGAAAAATGGTTCAGATCCTATCCAGTTGCCGGAGACAATCTGCTGAGCCCAATTGTGATGGTAAAGCTCATCCATTATGGGCGAATAAAAGAAGGGCAGAGATGATTCTATCTGAAGCAGATAGACAAACCTCACCAGGAAGGCTACGATGAAGATCAAAAGCGAGAGGATGGGATCCTCCCAGCTTGAGAAGCCTAAGCTCCTCTTTTTTTGAGTCTTCTTGGTGCCTGGACCCTTTTTATTTTTCATCTCTTTTAATAGTAACCCAACCCGGAATCTTTACCTAAAGTTCGAGTCCTCCAATCAAAATAAGATACGACCTTCAATCTGAAGCTAACTAATGAAGTTTTTCTCTAAAATAAATAGTAGTTGCTGGGATTGGGAAAAGACCTCACCCCCTTTCCCTCTCTCCATCTTCCATGGAGAAAGGGAAAGGGTAAATGAAGAAGAAATCTGGTTTCTTCTCTCAACTTTTTCACTCTTAGCAAGGCGGTGGTGGTCCATCTCTGAACAGATAACTGATCAAATAGACCACATCGCCCACATCCACTACCCCATCTAAGGTGAGATCGTCTGCTTCCATGGGACAGGGCTCAGGTCCTGCTCTATAGAGGTAGCTGATCAGATAGACCACATCGCCCAGATCGATCACTCCATCTGAGGTGACATCCCCCCGTCTGGCAGAGGATGAATAAAGATAGCCCGCCTTTAACATGTAGATGTCGCTCTCTGAGATTCCAATAGCTGATGGCTGACCTCCAGAGTTGATCGGTATCTTGTAATTATCTGATTCTGACTCTCCACCAAAGCCGTCCAGAACATCCCTCACCAGCTTATATCCTTGCCGAGAACCGGTAAGTGGTACTCTCTGCGGAATGCTCACCGGCGCTGGTTTGATTTCAGGGGCAACAGGCGTGGCTTGTTTCGGCTCGACTTTGTCCTTAGACTGAACAGTAAGTTTCGTTGGTATAGCTTTCTTGGGCTGAACTCCCTTATCTGATTGAGCATGCACCACCACAGCAAAAAGCACCATAGCCATAAGGAATGTCATTACCAATTTGATCTGTTTCATTTTCCCACTCCTTTCCGTTACTTCGGGCTATATTTAACCCAAAACTTATCTTTGTTGTTCCGGGGTACCCTTACTCCGAAACTTGTTCCGGTCAGGGGTTTAAGGAACCCCTAACCAACAAACGTGACTTTTTGTCCGCGTAGGCAAGTTTTTACGGCTTGCCAGCCAAGCTTGCGCACTCCTAAGGAAGCTCGTAGGGACAGCCCTTGTGGCTGTCCTTTGCTCTGCGTAGGGGCAATTCATGAATTGCCTCCACAAAGATGGATCGAACAGGGATCCCGCCATGGCGGGATTTCGGAAGCCCAACAAGCTTATCCCTGCGCATATCCTTACCTCACCCCCTGTTTCCCCCTCTCCACAAATGTGGAGAGGGGGATTAAGTGGGAGAGGTTTTCTTCTTCCCTCCCTCGAGGGGAGGGAAGAAGGGAGGGTGATGAATCTTCATCACCAACAAACGGTGTGCGGAAGCAAAACTTCCGCTACGCAAGCTCCGCTTGTGGATTCCAGCATTTTTTTGTCCGAAAGGCTTCGCCATTTCGGAGCTACAATGCTTATTTGGCTTCTAACGCTTCGATTCTTTGTTTCAATTCCTCATTTTCTGTCTTAAGATCTTTCATCACCTCCAAAAGGTAAAGGGAAACAAGCTGATATTTAATAGCGTCTGGGTGTCCGTCTCTGTAAATCACTAAGTTATCAAGTCCCAGAGCATCAAATTCCTCTGCGATAAAACCGATTTCCCTCTCTCCGCTTGTTCGATCAATGAAGGATTTGGGTTCTGCCTGTAAGATTTTGGAAAAATTTTCTTTCAGAGGTTGTATATTTTCTTTGTATTTCTCCGAAGAGGTAGCAAAGTAGATAGCGCCAGTGGAGGGATTGTATCTCATATTATAGTAGGCACTGGTGGGGCTAAGCCCAACCACGGCAAGCCTGGTTAGCGGATTAGTGGTCCCGATGCCGACGTTGCCGTCGTTTCTTACATAAAACCTAGTGTTTAATGTTACAGGGTCCCCATTTGTCCCACCACTGTAAGTTTCAACACTAAATCCACCATCATAAGCCCCCACATTAACCAAAGCACCCTTTGCATTTCCTGCTGTCGCATCGCTTCTTGCAATCCAATTTGTACCATCATGTTCTACATTCTGGCCTATCATGAATTGAGAATAATCACCTATTTTTTTGAATCTCTTATAAAATCTCTCTTAGAATCCTTTTTTCATCATCCGGCTGTAGTAACTCCCTGAAGTATATAGGGCAGCAACAGGATTATGTCCTAAAACCCGATCCTTTGCCACCAGAACTGTAGTATAAGCATTAGCATATTTGAAAAACAAAGAATCATGACCTACACATAGACCCAGAAGGATGTTAAAATCTGTCTTCTGATTATTTAATATCTTAGCCTGGGCGATGGAATTACACATGGGTTCGAACTTGCCTATCTGTATTTTTTCCTCATCTTTTACGCCGATCTTTTCCTTGGGGATTCGTCCCACCTTACACATCACCGATACCACCTCAAAGCCCTGATTCACCAAGATCTTGCTTAGGATGGCGGCTTCGTATGTGAGTCCAACGCAAAAGGCGATGCCCAGTCTTTTAAATCCCATCTTTTTGGCAAATTCGCAGATCTCTTGCACCCTGGGCTTGACCGGGAATTTGATATATGGCTTTTTGTCTCTTCTTTGATAACATTCCCCTTCCTGAATCGAGGCTTGCCGAGCAAATTCCTTTATCCTTCGTTTTTCATATTCCTTCATTGCCTCCTTAACCATATCCATAGCATGAAGCGTGGGGCAAAACTTAGGACCTCTGCCCCCTTCTACCAGGCAAGCTTTTTCTGATTGGTCAACTTTGCAATAGGCGCAAGCCGGGGATAGCTGGTTGCTCATGTCTTTCCTCCTATTTTAATATTTTCTTATTCTGATTCTTACCGCCTCCCGTATATATGGTCTCCCACCCTTTTCATCCAAGCATGCTCATCTTTGGTCATTGGACCCATCTGCAGAGTTTCAAGATTTTCGAGCGTCTGTTTTAGATTCTGAGGAGCGGTGATGCAGACATGAACTGAGGGATGGGAAAGCACAAATCGATAGCAATCCGTTGCTCGAGGAATCTTTTCATTGATTGGCACGTAGCTTCGTCTTAAAAGTTTCGTATGACAGGTGGCGGTAAAGATGACAACAGCTGGTCCATCCTTTTCAGGAAGAAACGGAAAGACGTCCTTCTCTGCCCCTCGATGCACGGCATTGTAACGAATATGGAATACGTCGAAGATCTTTTTTTGCTCCAGCTCAGCAAATAAAGGACGATGATGACAAGCCAAACCCAGATGTCGGATTAACCCCTTTTCCTTCAGTTGCAAAGCCACATCCAGAGCTTTGTGGTTTGGCTTTTTTCTAAATGTGCTGAAGAGCAGAACATTGGCATAATCTATCTTAAGTTCCTTAAGAGCCCTGGTTAAACTTTTAGGAATAAGCTTTGCCCAAGGCCAGTAATTTTGAACCACCACTATCATCCTTTCCCTGTTTTTCTTTGCCAGTCGCCTGATGCCCTCCGCCATCATTCCTCTCCTGAGCGCTCCCCAGTAAAAATAGTTGACGCCGTGATCAAAGGCTTCCTCAACTGCTCGTGCTGGGACGCCATAGGCGGCGGACAATCCCAATCGCCCTGCTATCAACCCGGTCCTTCCTAAGATTGTTGGCTCAAAGCTCATGATATGTGTGTTTATTTTATCCTCAAGGCGGTGGGAATTCACTCTACCCTCAAGATAAAGCACTTCATTCGATCACCACATCCACCACCACCCCGCACTTCTTACATTTTTTTTCCTGGATGCCAACCACAGAGGTATAATAACCATCCCTTCGGATCAAAAGCTGGTTGCATTCTGCACAATAGGTATTCGAGGTGTTTGGGATGTATGCATTCCCAACGTAAACATATTTGAGCCTTCTTTTTCCTAAAAGAAAAGCCTTCTGCAGAGTCTCCAGAGGTGTGGCAGGAAGGTCCATCTTATATGCGGGAAAATATCGAGAGAAATGAAGAGGTATTCGATCGCTTAAGTTTGCCACAAAATCCACCAGCCTCTGAATCTGTTCATCTGAATCATTTAAGGTGGGGATCAAAAGATTGGTGATCTCCACATGCACGCGGGTCTGGTAGCAAAGCTCGATTGTTCTTAAAACATGGGAAAGTCGACCCTTACAAACCTTTCTGTAAAAATCCTCCTCCATAGATTTTAAGTCTATGTTCATGGCATCGATGTAGGGCAAAAGTTTTCCCAAGGGCTCTTCATTGATATATCCGTTGGTAACCAAGACATTAGTTAAGTTATTCTCCTTTGCTTTCGTTGCCGTATCCAAAACATATTCATACCAGATTAATGGCTCGGTATATGTATAGGCGATGCCCACTGAATTTTCCTTTAAGGCAACTTTCACCAAATCCTCTGGTGAAACGTATCCTGTCGGAGATTTCTTCTGGGAGATGGACCAGTTCTGGCAATGTTGACAACTCATGTTGCATCCATTGGGACCGGTGGATAAGATCTGTGTGCCGGGATGAAAATGATACAAAGGCTTTTTCTCTATGGGATCCATGGCTAACGAAACCAATCTTCCGTAATTTATAGCATAAAGGATTCCCCCCTCATTTTTCCTTCCCATACACACCCCCACCTTTCCATCACCAATCAGGCATCCCACCGGGCAGAGAAGGCATTGAATCTTTCCATCCTCTCGTTTTTCCCAGAAAAGTGCTTCTTTTCTTATCATATAGATAGATGAGTCGTTACGTTCCCATCTGGATGTGATCTCAAACAAATCCCCGTCATCTATCCGGACAGGGGGATAAGATGATAACATCCGCCTGAGATCTAGGTTATTTTAAATATTTATTAATTTTTCTTTTTCATGGAAAATTCTTTCGTATATTTAGGACGGGAGGAGAACTCTGCGTCCGCGACTCTATGGGTCATTGATGATGCAGCTGGTGAAATTACACCAGTCCCGTCATCATTTTTTTAATCGCCAGATTATTTTACCCCTATCAGGAAATTTCTTTATTCCGTAACTGGACAGCCGACCGTTTTCATCCGCGTAGAACCTGTCCAAGATTTTTGAAAAATACTTATAAGTACGCAGACCCTCGCCCGATGGTTTCTCCCAGTCCTCTCCAAATTCCCGGAACTGTCTGAAAGTATTATAAGCACATAAGTCAGCCAGCTGTATGAAGTTGTTCTCGGTGGAAGGGATGAAAAGCAACCCTTCTATAATTCTTTCTATCGTGACGAACTCTGTTCCCTTAGATAAATATTTCAGATGCTGTCGAGAGAGAAGATTCTCATACCCCTTTTTAACGAATCCTGCTTCTGCGATCTTGTCAAAAATGACTATTCCAAAGTTACGATTAGGATCGTTCTCTAGGAATTTTTCGAATCGCTCGAAAATGAGCCTATAAGCGATCGAGCTGGGACTTTGCCGACGGGTGTATTGTTCCTGCATTTGTTTCTTGTCGATTACTGCAGTAAAAAGAACTATTGAGGAAGACCTCAATTAGTTCATAAACCTTTTCCATGAATTCATCAAACTCGTTGGGATGAATATTGTACTTCTCGAGGTAGTGATCTGACCGAAGAGAAGGAATTCGAATCCAATTGGATTTTAATTCTACTCTTGGGTCTCTAAAGTAGGTTATCTTAAGTTCGTTGATCCTGTCGTTTAGAAATTTCCAGTGAGCATCTTGAACTGCCAATCCACAAAGGACGAAATATCTAGAGGTTTTCTCTCCATACTCTCTTTGCCCACTTTCGTCAATATAGAAGATATACATTTATTCCTATCATTCTCCATTTCTATATCTTTAATTTATCTAAAATCTTAGGAATATCTAAAAAGGTTTTGGCGATGTATGCGCCTGCCTCCTTCAGAGCGTTAAGCTTGCTCTGGGCGGTTCCCATTTCTCCTTCCACGATGGCGCCTGCATGTCCCATTCTTTTTCCTGGCGGGGCAAAGACCCCTCCCACCATTCCAATGACCGGTTTTTTCATCTTCTCGATGGTAGACTTGGCCATCTCCTCATAAACCCCGCCTATCTCTCCCACCAATACCACCGCTTTGGTCTTTTCGTCCTGTTCAAAAAGATCCAGTATCTCATTGAAGGTGCAGCCCAAAACTGGATCACCTCCCAAGCCCACACAGGTGGTCTCTCCATATCCGGTTCGGGAGAGGGTATCGGCAACATAATAGGTCAACGAGCCGGAACGTGAAACCGTACCAACTCTTCCCGGCTTGAAGGCTATATCTGGCATTATGCCCAAATTCGCCTCTCCCGGGGTGATGATCCCGGCGGTATTGCCTCCAAGAACAATCGTCCCAAATTTTTGAGCCTCCTTTCGAATGCTCATCATATCAAGAATGGGAATGTGCTCCGGGATCACCACGATGAACTTGATCCCCGCATAGATGGCTTCGATGGCTGCCTCCATGACGAATCGAGCAGGGAGAAAGATGACCGAGGTATCGGCTTGGTGGTTTTTCACACATTCCTCCACCGTATCATAAACTGGCACATCAAAAAATTTTTCTCCACCTTTTCCGGGTGAGGTTCCCGCCACGATGTTGGTGCCGTAAGCCAGCATCCTTTCGGTATGGAATCTACCGGCTGTTCCGGTTATTCCCTGAACGATAACTTTGCTATTCTTATCAGCCAAAATCGCCATGAGATTCTCCTCAGGTTCTTGCTTTAAAATGACTCGATTTATTAATAAATAGATTGCAATCTTTTAGTTGACGGGTTAGATGAATCAAGCTTTGACAATCTAATCGTTCGATTCAATCCCTCTGATCCCTAATGAATGATCCTCCAACATCAAGCTAATATCCCAATTTCTTATTCACCAGATTTAAAAGCGGTTTTTTGTTCAGATAACGAGACAGATTTATTCTGAATATCTCTCCAACTTTTTTAAAATAATCTCTTCTGCTTCCTGCCACGTGCGGGGTGAGAATCACGTTTTCCATAACCCAGAGAGGGCTTTGGGGACACAAAGGTTCTTGCTCAAAGACATCCAATCCAGCACCAGCGATCCTCTTTTTTGCCAGCGCATCGACCAAAGCCTCCTGGTCAATAACCTCACCACGAGCTACGTTGATCAAGATAGCACTTTCCTTCATACAAGCCAACTCTTTTCTTCCGACCAGGTGATAGGTCTGGTTGGTCAAGGGAACGGTAAGCACGACCAAATTTGAAAAAGAGAGAAGCTCTCGGAACCTATCCTTGGACAGAAGCTTATCTACGTATTTTATTTTTTTGCCACCCTTGACTCTATTTTTGGTAGCCACCACCTTCATTCCAAAAGCCTTTGCCTTTCGAGCCAGAGATTGCCCAATGGCCCCAAGACCCACAATCCCCAAAACCTTTCCTTGAAGCTCGAACCTTTCTCTCATCACCTCCACCTGAGACCATTTTTTCCTTCGCTTATAAATCCAACTGGGCACCAGCCCCTTGGCGAATGCCAGAATCATCGCCATAACATGATCGGAGACGGTCTCCCCATGAATTCCCCTGGAGCTGGTCAAAAGCACCTTGGTTTTCAAAAGTTCAGGGAAAAGTAGTCTATCAATACCTCCATAAGCTCCGTGAATCCATTTAAGCTTTTTGGCAGCAAGAAAAGTCTTCGGATCTATGGTGAAGCAAACCAATATCTCAGCCTCGGGGAGATTTTGCCTCAAATCCCCTTGATTCAAACAGGGCATCAACTCTATTCTCTTTCTCAATCCCTTTGAGGAGAATACCTCTTGGCTGAAGGTTTCGAAATCTTTTCTCCTCCGGCCCAAAGCGACTGCCACCTTTATTTTTTCTTTTCTCTTCATGTTATATCTTTTCATCTGAGAGAGCCAACATATAATTTACCCAATCATAGTTCAAAATTAATAAAAATCAAGGGGAACTTTACCATAGGATGTAAAGATGCCCAATTTGTTAAACCGAATAGGAAAGTGCCATTCCTCTGAGTTTGTAGCAGTCTGTAAGAAAAAAGAGGCTCCAAAAGGAGCCTCTTTTTTCTTTTCAGGCACTCTATCTTTTTTACGAACAAGCTGGTGAAGGTCCGCCTCTGTAAAGATAATTGATCAGGAAGACCACATCACCAATATCAATTACTCCGTCAGAGTTCACATCACCCGCTTCTTCTGGGTCTGGAGCAGAGCCATTTTTGTATAGATAGTTAATCAGGTGCACCACATCGCCCACATCGATCATCGCATCAGCATTTACATCCCCGCAGAGGTAGGTTCGCACCAAAAACGATAGCGTGTCGGCATTACAATAATCCTGAGCCATCACCGTCAGACTTTCCAGGAAAATGGTATCAGGTGCGGTGCCCACCACCGAATCGTTTTGAACCACACACCAGTGCGGATGTTCTAAATAGGTGATCAGATGAGCGCTATCATCCGGGTCCTCTATGGAGGGATAGTAGGTAAAGCTATCCAGGAACAGAACATTGACCGTATCCCCGATCGGAC
>JAOZNS010000102.1 GCA_029933635.1 Candidatus Zixiibacteriota bacterium
CATTGATCTTAGTGAACCAGCAAAGACCAACACCCTCATAGCCGGCACCATCGGCATCCATCTATCACCTAGAAATATTCTGGTGAAATCTGGAGCTAAAGCAAAAATCATTCCGGATATCGGAATAGACAAAAATGTTGTAATTTGAAGAATTTTTAAATAGGCTTCTTTTAATTTCGGAATGTTATCCTGCAATTTAGAATAGGCTGGGAATGTCACCTGGGAGATTACATGTGTGATTTCGGTGGTTGGCATATTTGAAATTCTGTAAGCCATCTGATAAAAACCCAATGCTGTTAACCCAAGAAACTTTCCGACAAAAATATCATCGCCTTGAGTAATTAAAAAAATCAAAATGCTCGAACCTAAAATCCATTTCCCGAAACTAAAAAGTTCCTTCGCCTTCGCCAATTCAAAACAGAAATGTGGCCTCATTGGATGAACGATATAACTTACAACACATCTTACAAAATTTCCTGCAAGCAAACCAAAAACTAAAGCCCAAACGCTCCTCAGCGCAAAAGCCGCTGAAACCGCTACAATAAAATCTGCTATTGTGCCGCTGAATTGGTAAATAAACTGTTTATTAAACTCCAACTCTTTTTGAAAGTAAACAACACCTATGTTGGTAAAAGCTTGAAAGAGTACCGAAAGTCCGATCACCCTAATGATGGGCGTTGCCACCGCTGTTTTAAAGAAGATGGAAGCGTAGGGTGCGAGAACATAAAGAATTATGAACACAAGAAAACCACGTAAAATCAGAACTGTCCAGGCAGTATTTAGATAAACTTCTACGTCTTCTTGTTTTTGAATTAAAGCCTGCTGAAAACCGGTTTGGGAGAATGTCTCCAAGGTCATCATAGCCAGCAGCGCTATACCCATTAATCCAAAGTCAGATGGGGTAAGGAGACGAGCCAAGATCACAAGCCTAACCAAGTCAAAAAAACGTTGGGTCATTCTTAGAGCGAAAACCCAAAAACCACCTCTAATAGCGCGTTGTTTCAGGGTACCTTGTGGATTCTCAAAGCCCAGAGTGAATTTTTTTGGCCTATTCATACGTTAATTTGAGATCATTTTCCATATATATCAAGTAGGACTGAAAATT
Source organism: Candidatus Zixiibacteriota bacterium (assembly GCA_029933635.1). Classification (GTDB taxonomy): domain Bacteria; phylum Zixibacteria; class MSB-5A5; order MSB-5A5; family SM1-73; genus SM23-73-3. The sequence continues at coordinate 1,106 of JAOZNS010000102.1, forward strand.
AATCTAAAGGTTCACTTGGCTACGCGGTAACACTCACTTTTGCCTAACCCTTTTCAGAATATCTTCTTGGCTCTTTAACGACCGGTGCCAATTTTGTTGCTTCCAGACAAGTTGCAAAGAGAGTCAACACTTTCAGCACTTTTCCTCTTCGAACTCAAGAATTATTTGAGAAATCTTAACATCCGCCTTAGCTTCTGTAGATTCCTTTTTTTGGGGCTTTTGAAGGATATTTCGCACAAGCTTTGTCTCATCTAAACTGCTAATTGCTTCTATTACTTTCTCTTTTTCCTTTCCCACAAGTTTATTATACCCATCTTCCAAAGTCTCCACCCATTCGGTCTCATCTCTTAAAGTCAGACAAGGAGTCTTCAAAAAATAAGCTTCCTTTTGCACTCCGCCCGAATCGGTTAGCACACATCGGGCATTCTTCTCCAGGATTAACATATCCAGATAACTGACCGGATCAATTAAGATAATATCCTTTTTTGAAAGTAATCTTTCCAGAAGTCTGAATTCGGATAATCTTTTTCTGGTTCGGGGATGTATGGGGAAGACGATCTTTCTATCCAGAGAGTTTACAATTCGGGTAATCTTCTCCAGATTCTTTTTGGTATCCGTGTTCTCTGCCCGATGAACCGTGATCAGATAAAATTCCTTTTTTTGAAGATTTAACCTGCTTGTTATCTTCGATTTTTTTAAAGCCACGTCCAGATTTTCTCTAAGCGAATCATACATCACATCCCCCACCAGATATACCCCCTTAGTTATCCCTTCTTTTTTTAAGTTTTTTACCGAGGTGGGGGTGGGACAGAAAAGCAGTGAACTGAGATGATCGGTCAGAACCCGATTGATCTCCTCAGGCATGGATTTTTTAAAACTGCGCAGTCCTGCCTCCACATGAGCAACCGGGATGTTTTGTTTCGCCGCGGCCAAAGCTCCAGCCAGAGTGGAATTGGTATCGCCATAGACCATCACCATATCGGGCTTCTCAAAAAGTAAAACTTCCTCAATCGCTTCAAGCATCCTGCCTGTCTGCTGGCCATGTTCGAAAGAGCCAATCCCCAGATTGTAGTCTGGTTTTGGGATGGAAAGCTCGGAGAAAAAAACCCTGGAAAGCTCATCATCATAATGTTGTCCGGTGTGAAGAATGATCTCCTTATGTTTTTTTCTCAATTCCTTAGAAAGGGAAGAGAGCTTGATAAATTGGGGGCGCGCCCCCACAACGGAGATAATTTTCATCGCCTCTTATATATTTACACCAGGTTCGGACGGGGTTCAACCCTGTCCGAACAAATTTGATCCATATCCTTGATGATCGGGCAGGGGTTATAACCCCCCCGACTGAACGAAATGATCAAAGAGCCACTAAACCGTCTTTTTTATAATCTCAATCACAAAATTCTGTTCTTCTTCAGTCAGCTCGGGATATATGGGGAGGGAGACCACCTCCTCTGCTTTCCTTTCCGCAACCGGCAGATCCCCCTTTTTATATTTTAAGGACCTGTAACACTCTTGGAGATGTAAAGGAATGGGATAATATACGTCATGCCCTATTTGATTCTCCTTCAGAACCTCCCTGAGTTTATCCCTGTTTTTGACCCCAATGGTGTATTGATGGTAGATGTGGTAATTGAAATCCTTTTCCTTGGGGATGATAATATCTGAATCCTTGAAGGCTACGTTGTAGGTTTCTGCATGTTCTCTTCTTTTTTCTGTCCATTTGTCCAGATATTTAAGCTTGACTGAAAGAATGGCGGCTTGAATGGTGTCAAGCCGACTGTTGTAACCCACCATCGAATGATGATATTTAGGCTTGGCTCCGTGAACCCTCAGCATTCTTAAGAGCTCCGCCATTTCCGCATCGTTGGTTATCACCATTCCGCCATCACCAGCGCATCCCAGATTCTTGCTGGGGAAAAAGGAGAAACACCCAAAATCGCCCATGGTTCCTGCCTTTTTCTCCTTATATTTTGCTCCGATGGCTTGAGCCGCATCCTCCACCACCTTCAGATTATGCTTGTTTGCGAGCTCCATGATAGGGTCCATATCTGCGCACTGCCCATAGAGATGAACCGGCAGGATTGCCTTGGTCTTGGTCGTGATCCTTTTTTCAATCTGATTCGGATCCATGTTATAGGTTTCCGGATCAATATCCACAAACACTGGGGTGGCTCCCAATCGGCTGATCACTCCAGCCGTGGCGAAAAAGGAGAAGGCGGTGGTGATCACCTCATCGCCTGGTCCAACCCCACAGGCTCGCAGGGACAAAAGTAAGGCGTCGGTTCCAGAGGCAACTCCGATGGCAAATTTGGAACCACAATACTGCGCCATCTTCTCCTCAAAATCCTTCACCTCCGGACCCATGATGAACCTGGTATGAGACAAAACAGAAAAGACCGTCTGATCCAGTTCCTCCTTTATGGCACTATATTGCCTTTTGAGATCCAAAAATGGGACATTCATCTCATCCTCCCACAAATTTGTCACTTATTTTCAGATTCACATTTAACTAAATAGAATTTAACAGCCCCTAAGGATCCAGCTCTCTGCTCAGCTACTGATTTTCCAAAAGCTGATCTTCGGGCACATCCCTCCAGACCCTGGCTGGGACCCCTAACACTATCTTCTTATCAGGTGTGTCTTTGGTCACCACCGCACCGGCGGCTACCTGAGAATCGAAACCAATCACCTTTCCGGGAAGTATGGTGGCATTAAGCCCGATCCTTCCACCCTTTTTAACTGTCACCCCTTTGAAATGCTTGAACCTCTCCTTGCTTCGAGCCATGTAGTTGTCGTTGCTGGTAGCCACACAGGGAGCGATAAAACAGTGATCCTCCAACTCTGAGTATGCAGTAATATAGACGTTTGTTTCTAACTTGCAGTATGAGCCTATCTTGCAGAAATTCTCAATAGCCACCCCTCTTCCCACTATGGTGAAATCTCCCACGGTTACATTCTCCCTGATGGTAGAAAGATCCGCCACCAGAATCTTTTTCCCCAGAGTAGCACCAGCGTAAATAACCACTGATGTGCCAATCAGACAGCTGTCTCCTATTTTTGCCGAGGGGAGCTTCTGTTCTTTGGTGGTGGCGGAGGTGGCAGCCTTCATGGGCTGTTTTCCAATCACCGCATTATCATCTATTCTGACATAATCTCCAATTTGAGTCTCAGGATAGATGGTCACATTGTTTCCGATAATGCACCCTTTCCCTATCTTCACCCCTCGGTCTATGACCACATATCTGCCCACTTGGGTGCCCTCTCCTATCTGAGCAGATTGGTCAATGAAATTCTCCATGATTTAACTCCTGAAATTTTTAAAGTTATAAGAATTTATAACCGGATGAAAAGCTTACCCTTTGGTTTGGCTATTAGATGAATCATTATCAGGAAAGCCATCGTTACTGTCCGGTTGGACTATTCTATCTTGACTGGCGTGCCCCCCATCTTCAAGGATCTCTGAGCGGCATCTAAAACCCTCAACACCCGCAAGCCATCCTGTCCATCGCTTCGGGGGGTCTTGCGATCCTTGACGCATTCGATAAAATGTTGGCATTCGGCCTTCAAAGGTTCCGTGCTCTCAATTCTGGGAATCAAAATGTCGCCGAACCTAAGGCTCAGATACTCTCCGTAGGTATTATAATCTGTCTTGGTCTCCACCCCCTTATCGTAGATCCAGATCTTCTCCCCAGATCGGGTATCATCAAAAACTGCCATCTTTTTGTTTCCCACCACGGTGAGCTTTCTATTCTTATGAGGATCAAGCCAGCTCACATGGATATGAGCCATCACCCCGTCAGGGAAGTGCATGGTCATGAAAGCCACATCCTCGATCCCCTTCTGAAGATAACATTCACCTGTTGCAGTGACCGAGATGGGGTCCTTCTCTAACAAGAATAAAATCATGGATATGTCATGAGGAGCAAAGCTCCACAAGGCATTCTCAATATCCCGAACCTTTCCCAAGTTTACCCGGGTGGAATAAAGATAGTATATCTTCCCCAATTCACCCTCATCGATATACTCTTTCAATTTTAAGGTGGCGGCGTGATATTCCATTATATGCCCCACCATCAAGATCCTTTTCCTCCTCTCTGCTAAACTAACCAACTCCTCACCTTGCTTTACCTCTAAGACCAATGGTTTCTCCACGAAGACATCCTTGTCGGCCAAGATTGCTTCCTTAGCCAACTTGAAATGGGAGGCGGGAGGGGTGGAAATCACCACCGCATCCAAATTGGGATCTTCTATGATCTCCCTTTGATTTTGGGTAAATTTGACCTTGGGATACACCGAGCATACCCTCTCGATCTGCTTTGGATCCTCATCACAGCATGAAAGAAGCATACATCCGGAAAGACCAGAAAAATTTCTCAACAAGTTTCTGCCCCAAGCTCCGCAGCCTATTAGTCCCATCTTGACCATTTCTTACCTCTCAAAAGAAGTTGTTCTGTAGCTTATTCAGAATATCCAGATTTATTTCTTTCTGCGTTTGAAGAAAAGTTTCCTCTTCAGATCCTCTGTATCCTTTCTCCAGACACCAAAGAGAGCTTCCAGCCTTTCGAAAGCCTCAGGATTTCTCTGTTTTGATCTTCTGAAGTATTCCAGACCGAATATAAAGACCGTGGAGGCGAAAATGCTTAGGATGCCAGAAAGCATCACCAGAAGCGTCCTCTTAGGTCGGGCTCTTCTTTCAGGAGGAACCGCTTTATCCAAGATTTGGATGGTGGGGGTATCCTTAGTTTCTTGAATCTTGTATTGCTCATATTGTTGAGTCAAAAGCTCAAATATCTGTTCCTGAATTTTCACCTCTCGAACCAACCTAGCAAGTTTAAGGCTCAAAGACGGGACCTCAGCGAAGGGAACATCCAGGACCGTTTTCGAATCTGCACTTTCTTTTTGGTTCCCGACCTGTAAGATCTGAAGCTGTTTTTTTATTTCACCGATCTTGTTTCTAAGCGACTTGATCTGCGGATGAGAAGGAGACAGGTTCTGGCTGAGCAAGTTTAACTGGATCTCCGTTGCCACCATCTGAGCTTTAAGTTCAGCCGCCTTTTCAATGGCTGCCTTCATCTGATCGTCCAGAAGGATGGTTTTGTTCTCCTCCTGGAATTTTCTTAAGTTCTCCTCCGCCTGGGTCAGCTCTTTTTGAGTTTGGGTTAATCTCTCCTCGATAAACACCCGGGCGCTTTTTGCCTGGGAGGTGCTGGTCTCCCGATTGATTCGATCCAACTCCTCCACGAACCGATTTGCCACCTTTGCTGCTTTGATTCTATCTTTATCCTCGAAAGAAAGCGATATCAACCCCTCCGGAGTAACCCTAATTTGCGTATGAGAGAAAAGCTCCTCCAAAGCCTCCTGTATGGATCTGGTTTTATAGGTCTTCATTAAATTCTCCTTTTGCACCACCGCTTCTCCCACCGTTCTTGATTTCAAGATTGCCGCGATCACATCTGATGGGCTGGCCATGAAGGGCAGGGAGAAAGAGGAAGCCACTCCGGAGACAGCACCTGTGAGAGAAGATGTCGACGGCAAACCCAAAGCCTCCCCCACCGGAGGGAGGATGGTGGTGGTGGCTCGATACCAGCTTGGAAGTAAAAATGAGAGAATAGCAACGATCAGGCATACCCCCACTAAGTTCAGAAAGATGAACCTGCGATAACTCACCAGAATGGTCAAATAGCTATAGATATCTACCTTTTCTGGTCTGGATTCCCTGTTCTCCATTCTTATCTCACATCTTTAACGGAAATCAAACCCATCCTCATTTAGTAGCCTGTTGAATCACCAGATAAACTGTGGCAATATTTCCCAAGACCAGCATGGTATCCTTGAAGAACTTCCAGTAGTTTCTTTCCGGCTTCTCCGGGACCAAAATGGTATCTCCTGGATCTATCCTGCGTCGCTTAGATGGCTTCACCCTTTCTCCGGTTCGACCCTTGACGATCAAGACTTTGCTTTTACGGGCTTTCCAGGAAAAGCCCCCAGCCCGATCGATATAATACTTATAATTTTTGTCCGGCTGATAAGGGACCAAACCAGGATTTATCACGCTCCCAGAGACATTGACCACCATGCTCTTAGAAGGAACGTAGATGGTGTCGCCATCTTTCAGGGTGACATCATATTCGCTCAATCCCTCCAGAAATAGCTTTTCGAAATCACAAGCCACCCTTCCCGGCTTTTCCCGAGATCTGAGTCTGAAGTAATCGTATTCCGACTCAGTCATATCAGCCACGGGAATCTTTTTTAATCTTTCGAATTCTGGGTCAACCACTTTAAATGCTCTAACCATCTCCGCCTCAGCCAAGGAAGCGCTTGGGGTAAATCCTCCAGCCTTTGCAATCACCTCGGATAACTTGGTCTTATCTTCCTCAATATAATACACGCCAGGGTAATATACTTCTCCTCGGACAATTACTTGGTCTTTTTTGTGGAATTTGGGAATTTGGCGAACAAATACCCGATCGTCCGGGAGAAGCGGAAGATTTTTCTGTAAATCTTTTTCCTCTATCAATGCCTGCAAGTCGATAGGGATGGTGGAGGTGGTGATATGATCCGGATTGAATCTGACCAATTCTGCTTGCAGGAGGTCGGCATCCATGGTCAAGCCATAAGCCAAACGGATCAGATCAAGAAGGCTGTCATGGGGGGCATATTCGAATTCACCCCCGGATTTCACCGCCCCATAAATTCCTATTGTGCTTATGAGATTTAAGGTATCCCCCAGGGCTGGTACAAATATAACATCCCCTCCCAAAACATAAGGATTTCTGGTTCGATCACCGATTCTTTCGAACTTGAATACATCTGCAGTGGAGGTGCTGCCATCAGGGTGGGTCACCAAGATATTTCTGAGTGAGGCATTATCCAAAAATCCTCCAGCTTGAGCGATCACCTCAGATACTCGAGTGTTAGCATATACGGAGTAAACCCCTGGAATTTTCACCGCTCCCGCCACTATGGCTTTGATCTTCCTTAGCTTCACCAGGGTGATGGTTACCCGTGCATTTCTGTGAGATCGAAGAATAGCCTTTTTGAGTATCTCCTTGGCTCTTGCCAGATACTCTCCTCCCACTTGAATCCTTCCCACCTTAGGGATCAGCAAGCTCCCCTCCGGGGTTATCGTCAGGGTGTGGTGGATGCCAATCTCTCCCCAAATGTCGATGGAGAGCTGATCTCCCGTTCCCAGCACATACTCGTTAGGGTCTATGCTTTTTTCCAGAACCTGAGTTGCTCCAGGGGTAGCCCCAATCAAGGTAGGCATCTCCTCCGGCGGCGCCTCCTGTCCTTCAACTCCAGTAAATGGAAATATCGCGGATAAAAGAATCAAACAAAAAATCAGAAAGAACCTTATACGTCTCTTCCCCACTTTAAAAAACTCCCTTCAGAACAATTTAAAAAGCCGAGTTAGTCAGGGAACGATACGCCATTTCAACTCGGCACCATTTTGAAAAAACTTTCCTCTGCTCAAAAAACCAAGCAATAGATCAAAGTCATCGTTTGTTTTATCAACATTCTTAGCATTAAATGCTGGTTGAGCAAGTGTTTGAATCTATAATCTAAGGGTTAAAGCCATCCATTCCACACCTCAACCAGACTTACAAACCCTTTAGCTTGTTGGGCAAACCTCTTCCTCCTTTCTTTGGCGTCGAATTATATACCCTTCAGCCTTTTCAATACCTTAAAATTTAGTATACCAAAATGCTCTCTTTGTGTCAAGAGAAAAAAAGGCTTTTGCTTCCCGCCAAATCAGGTCAGGCTTTTTTGCTAAACAGCTTGCTCTGAGTGAGCCCCGGATCAAAGCATAATTTAGAGTTATCCAGGAACTTATAAACATTGCTTTTTGAAGCAGAAGGGGGTTTAACTCATTTAAGCCAAGGGGGTCGTTGCTCAATCTTTGTCTTCCTTTGATATCCCCTCAAAGAACCTGCTGAGATCTACGTTACCGCCTGATACTATTATTCCCACCTTCTTATCCTTCACATTTAGTTTTTTAGCTAATAATGCCGCCAAAGGCACGGCGGCAGATGGCTCCACCACTATTTTCATTCGTTCGAAGATAAGTCGCATTGCCCTTATGATCTCCTCTTCTGTAGCCAAGGCGATTTGGTCCACCAACTCTTGAATAATAGGAAAGGTCTTATCACCTAGGGAGGTCTTTAAGCCGTCAGCAATGGTGT
>JAOZNS010000103.1 GCA_029933635.1 Candidatus Zixiibacteriota bacterium
TTAATTCATAACTTTTTCTTTTCCAGCCACTTACCAAAAAGGTGAGTGGTTTTTTGTTTTCTGGGCATACCTTTTGCCAAGAATATATATGCTGGGCAGAAGTAGTTGTTTTCCTCCTTCCTGTTGAAAGGAAAAAGCCCTGTCCCGCCTTCTGGGGCACACCAGAGGCGGGATGGGGCGGAAAAGAAAAAAGAATATAGGATTTTTCGATGATAAGTTGTTCTCTTTTTTTTCCGTTTCACTCCTTTCAAGCAACCGTCCCCGGAAGGCTCCGCCCTTGCTAAAGCTCCATGTGAGGGCGGAGCTTCAAAAAACTGAACGAGTTCACGAGAGGAGGGGAGAAAATGATTGATTATCCAACTGGTTTTACTTAAAAACACATAGATTTTTCTCAAAAAATTTGTTGACGCCCAGCTTTTAGAAATTTTATTTTTCGGGAGGGAAATGAGATGTTATTCCAGAAGTTCTGGAGAAAGAGGTTAAAGGTGATTGGCGCAATGATGTTCGTTCTGATTCTGTTTGCTCTTAATCTCAATGCCTTGTTGAAAGGAAAGGTGGAGGTCAACCAGGCCGATGCTTGGAAGCTTTGGATCCTTCACATCGAGAAGGTTATAGGACCAGCACCGGGTGGTGGTGTTATTTGTCATGGAAACGGATTTGATTGTATATGGCTTGACCTTGGATCTGATGAAGGGATCCAGGTTCCAGTATTGCCAAGGTAGCGAGATTCGGTGCCCGGGTGGGTTCCTTCTTTATAAAATAGGGAACCCGCTCGGGTCAAATCAATAAGGAGGCGGAAATGCAAAGAACCAAAATAGGGACAGTTTTTTCAGCTTTCCTTCTTTGGAATAGCTTAACTTTTGCAGAATCCAAAAATTTCAACGATCTTTTCAGATTGGAAAGTGAGATTAAGTTGGAACAGACAAAGAATGATTCAATTGGAAATCCCTGGTTCGGTTTGGCAGTGAACAGGGATGGAAAGATATGGCTTGCAGATTTTGAAGAATCCCAAAGAAATGTAAAGATTTATAGCCCGCAGGGCGCGCTTTTAAGAGTGAGTGACTTAAAAAACTTAAAGGAATATAAGGACAATCATCCTTACAGAGTGATTCCTACAGATGTTGCTTTCGATGAAGACAACAGGGCTTATGTATTAAGTCTTGCAGGACACATAATCGTGACTGATAGTGTGGGCAAATTTCTTAATTATTTCGCCACTGAACAGAACCTTGATTGTAGAGGGGGGTGGACGATTAAAATTGATACCGAAGGGAACGTTTATATCGGCGGTCCTTGCTACCAGGAAATAGATATATGCCCCGAGACGAGAGATTTTTGCATTCACAAATATGATTCTAAGGGCAAATATGTTAAATCTTTCTTCCCTTTTGAAAAAAGACTTTTTGAGCTAACTACCATTCCCGGTAGTGGGGTATATTTTGATTTTGATCCGGACAGAAATATCTGGTGTATCCACCAAATGATTTATCAGATATTTAAGTATTCCCCCGAAGGAAAGCTGATTCAGAAATTTCCCGGGAAATCTACCCAATATAAACCACCCACTAAATTCAAGGAAAAAATCCCTATTTTTTTGACCCGCAAGTCCCAAAAGGCACGCAGAGCTTGGTGGAACTCATGGACCCAGATTACCAAGCTTTTCGTACTTGAGCCGAATTTAATTTTGCTGTCTCTTCACACCCACTCCCCCTCAGAGTATGTGGTAGAGATTTATGATCAAGAAGGGAATGTTTTAGCCACGGGTATTCAAACCGACCACCGACTTTTAGGGAAAGACGAAGATGGCTTCCTTTATTTTCTTCTGGATGGTAAGGAGGAAAAGGCATCCCGGGAATACAGGATAGGTAAATTTTCCTTGAACCTATCCACGGTATCGAAAACTGAAAAACAATGAAGCTGACAAAAATCAAGCTGGTTCCTTTTATCATCGGTGTGGTCATTTTTGCATTAGTGGTTTTCAACTTACTTTTATTGCAAAAAGATCGAGCACTAAGGAAGGATTTCAATCAACTTTCCCAAAGGATTGAACTTTCTTCATCTTTTTCTCCTCTACTCACTGCTGGAGCTCAGCATTTCTGTTTTACCTTCTTGAATCCTGAAACCAAAGATCCATATCACCCTAAATTGGTTTTGCTGATATTCTTTTCTACAAATGATTGTGTGACCTGTCTTCAGGAAGCTTCTTTGTGGGAGGAGCTTCAAAAGAATTTCAATCCTAAGGGTTTGAAGATATTGGGAATGGTTCCTTCGACTGATTCTTTACAGATGGCGGAATTTGCCAGAGTGGAAAGTTTGAGTTTCCCGATCATATATGTGGATAGCCTTTATATAAAACAGCACATTGGAGTACCCCGAACCCCATTCAAGGTTCTTCTGGATAGCACCATGACTGTGGTTTATCTTAATGGACCCAACAGTGAATTAGAAGACCAACTTAGGTTCAAAGAAGTGATAGAAAAATGGTGTGAGCTTGCGCTTTGAAGTTTTAATCTCATGTCTCCATTTGATGGTTTTCTCGATAGCAAGTTTAGTTGCTAACTTTTGGCCAGCTGTTTTGTTTTTTCTTTATTGATCAATCGGTAAGAGAAAGCCTTCAGCTCCTCAAGATAATGACTGTTGTGAACCTTCCATTTGATCAGCATCCAATGACCATATAGTCGATACTGGAAGTTTTTGAATTTAAATTTAATTCCAGCTTTGAGTGCTTGCCATAGCGAGTAAAATTTAGGCATGGCCTTCAACATCACCCCGAATTGAAGCTCCCACACAGACATCTTGTTGGGTTTGTACACCACATGATGACCATCATATTGACTCCAGTCGAAGGTGGTTATCCGATTTTCTGAAAGTAATTTATCATAAAGCGGAGTTCCGGGAAGAGGGGTCAAAATCACCATCTGGACCGTGTCGATCTTCCACTTGATGGCAGATTTAACCGTCTGCATCACCGTATCCCTATCGTCCTGCTCCCCTCCCAAGACAAACATCCCATGGATCTTAATCTTATATTGATGCAAAATTTTTATCGCCTTCTCCATCTCCTCCACCGTCTGACGCTTGTTATATTCCAAAAGGGTTTGAGGATTAACCGATTCCAGGCCGATGTATAAAACCTTACAACCAGCCCGGTGCATCAGTTCTAAAAGTTTTGGATCCCTAGTCACATCCAGCCGGCTCTGAGCAGTCCATGAGAGACGTAGATTGTTCTTCAACATCAACTCCAGAAGTCTTTTGGTTCTTTTCTTATCAGCAGCAAAATTATCATCATAGAAGAACATCCATGCTTTGGGATATACGCTATGATAATGCTTTATGTCCTCCAGCACCTTTTCAGGATTGCGAGTTCGGTATCTGTGTCCGAACATCTTGGTGACCGAACAGAAGGTGCAATCGAAGGGACATCCCCGGGAGGTCAAAACGGGAAATATACCCAGCTCCTCCCAACCCTTTATAAGTGATAGATCAGGAGTAGGAAGACTGTCTTGATCCAGAAGATAGGGTCTTCTATCATTATGGTACACCCTGTTTCCTATCTTATAAGATAGTCCCAGGATCCTGGAAATGGAGCTGGCATCTTTCCCGTTTTCCAACCAGGACAAGAGTTCAAGGATGGTTTGCTCTCCTTCGCCTCTGACCACGAAGTCTGCATGGTTGACTAATGCCTCATCCGCCATGAAGGTAACGTGGGCTCCTCCCATAACGATGGGAATATCCTTTCCTAAAACTCTGGCTTTCTCCTTAATCATTCGGGCGATGTGATAAGCCTCTGGCGCAGTGCTGGTGATGGTAGAGATCATCACCATATCTGCAGAGAAAACCTCGGCCCAATCGATGGGGGAGATGTCCGGGCAGAACAGCTTGACCTGATAACCCTTATCTCTCAGAATAGTGCCTATAATGGGTAAGCCCAAACGAGGAAGCTTGAAAGCGGAAAACACATGAAAGCCTGATGGGGGTGGCTCTATTCCTACAATCTTTTTGATTTTCATTTTCTCCTTTGTTCCTTCTGCCTCAGGTTTAGAGTTTAAATCTAAAACGGTTCTAATTTAATCAAATAAAGATCTTTCTGCAAGTTTTTTATTAACCACCCCTAAAAATTATATCATAGGACAGAAAAGACAAAGTCGGGCCACCCTCCTTATCCCTCAGCATACCTTCTTGATATTCATCTTTTTCTCGGGAACTATAATTCCCTTCCATTAATTATCAGGCAGCCAATCCCCAGGCAAGGTCCGATTTCATCTTGACCATATAGCCAATAAATTCTGAAAAAATCCGATCAATGTAAAAACCGTTAACTTATATCATCTCGGTGAAGCCAAGCAATATTTTCTTGAAAGCTATACGTTTTCTTTTATTATATTATTAAGATTAATATTTACCAGTGCCTTTAATAAGACAGGCAGGTGGAGAAAATCTAAATTCAGCTATGAAAAAATGCAAGTTGACCTTTTGAAAGATTTGAATCCTCCTCAAAGGGAGGCGGTCACCTATACCCACGGTCCACTTTTGGTTTTAGCTGGAGCGGGGAGTGGAAAGACCCGGGTGCTGACATACCGAATCGCCTATTTGATCAGCGTTAAGAAGATTGATCCATGGAACATCCTGGCTGTAACTTTTACCAACAAGGCGGCAGGTGAGGTGAAGGAGAGGGTGCAAAAACTTTTGGGCAAAGCTGGTATCGATGTTTGGGTGAGCACGTTTCATTCATGGTGTGCAAAGGTATTGAGAAGGGAGGCAGATATTTTAGGCTACACCAGCTCATTTGGTATCTATGATGAAGATGATCAGGTCTCGGTGATAAAAAAATGTATGGAAGAGTTGAGTCTCTCTACCAAAAACTTTTCACCCTCCGCCATCCAGAGCCACATCTCGTCCGCCAAAGAAAGGTTGCTTTCCTGGCAGGATTTTTCCTCCCAGACCAAGGATTTTTTTGAGGAGAATGTTGCAAAGGTTTACCAGCTTTATCAAAAAAAGCTTCAACAGACAAATACCCTTGATTTCGACGACCTGATAATGAAGACGGTTGAGCTTTTCACCAATCAACCCCATATCCTGAAGAAGTATCAGAATAGATTCCAACACATCTTAATAGATGAATATCAGGATACCAATCATGCTCAATATGTTTTGGTGAATCTTTTGGCCTCAAGAGATCGAAATTTGTGCGTGGTGGGAGATGAGGATCAGTCCATCTATGGCTGGCGAGGGGCAGACATCAGCAACATACTCAATTTTGAAAAGGACTACCCCGACGCCAAAGTGATAAAGTTGGAACAAAACTACCGCTCCACCCAAATAATCTTGGACGCCGCAACTGCGGTGGTCAAAAACAACCAGAGAAGAAAAGGCAAGACCCTTTTTACTCAGATTGAAGGAGGAGAGAAGGTAAGTCTTTTGATCCTGGAGGATGAACACCGGGAGGCGGAAGCCTTGGCGGGGAGAATCAGACATCTTCGTAAACTACATAATTACTCTCTGTCCGATTTTGTCATTCTTTATCGGACCAACGCTCAATCGCGCATATTGGAACAGAAACTCAGGGATTTAGGCATTCCTTATGTGATAGTTGGTGGACTGAGGTTCTACGAGCGTAAAGAGGTAAAAGACATCCTGGCCTATTTAAAAATCTTAGCAAATCCCAAGGATGACTTAAGCCTGAAAAGGATCGTCAATGTGCCCACCAGAGGAATTGGAGCCAAGACCATCTCAAAGATAGAGGATTTCTGTTCGAGAAATAACTTGAGTCTTCTTGAAGGGATAAGGCAAATACACAAACTTGAAAAGATTTCACCCAGAATCAAAATCGCCATTCAGGATTTTAACAAGATGTTTGAAAAATTCTTTTCTCTTAAGAACAAACTACCCACAGATGAACTGGTCCGGCTGGTTGCGGAGGAAAGCGGGTATCTGGATGAACTTAAAGAGGAAAAAACGGTTGAGGCGGAAAGTAGGGTGGAGAACATAAGGGAGCTGATCAACGCCACATCTGAGTTTAAGGAAAGATCGGATCATCCCACACTGGAAGGTTTCTTAGAAGAGGTCTCACTTATCACCGACATAGATCTGTGGGATAAGGCAAAGGAGGCGATTACCCTTATGACCTTGCACGCTGTAAAGGGTCTGGAGTTTAAAGTGGTTTTCATCGCAGGAATGGAGGAGGGACTTTTCCCATTATCTCGCTCGCTGGAAAATTCCGCCGATTTGGAGGAGGAACGAAGGCTTTTCTATGTTGGAATGACCCGAGCCAAAGAGAGACTGTTCCTCTCCTATGTTCGCCATAGAAGAAGATTTGGAGACGTGGTAAATTTAAAATCCAGATTCTTAGCTGAAGTTCCACAGAAGCTTTTGAGCATAGAGGATTACTCTTTCGAAAGACAACCCCCTCCTAAGATTGATCCGGAGCGCATAGAGTTTTTCTCAACTGCTTCCTCCACCATTTATGACCAGATGCTCCAGGTGGGCACGAGGGTGTTCCACTCTCATTGGGGTGAAGGAAGAATCGTGTTCCGGGAGGGAGCTGGAGAAGACCTAACACTCACCGTCATCTTCAGCGGCGGAATAAAGAAGAAACTTCTGGCAAAATATGCTGATTTAGAAATTATATGGTTCTAAGCAGAGACCAGAAAATGGTTAGTAACCTTAGAATGGATCAACCCGGATTTGGATAATGGAAGCCCAAGTTGGAGAATAAAAAGCTCAAGCCCGTGTCCCTCTTTTTGACACAGGCTTGGGCAATCTATATAAAGACTATGAAGAAGGAGGAAACTCATTAATTTATTTAAGTAAAAAGCGTGCCATCTTTGAGCTGAACTTTAGGTCAATCTTGAGTAAACAGCAACTTGTTGCAAAACAGCAAGATGGAACAACGTGCCTTGGAATTTTCCGTCGATCACCCGAACCTTGACCAATCCTATCGCAGTCAGTTGCGATCAAACATTATGCTCTTCAGATATTTACTTTGGCATTTCTTTATCCGACACGCTGTTAACTTTATCGCAAATTCTTGCGATAGATATTACCCTATCTTTCCTTCCCTATTTTAGGTTACCTAAAGATAAATTCCTTCAGGGCAAAATTCTTTCAAAAGTGGAAAGGCGAAAATGGATGGCAAAACGAAATCGACCCAAATGGGAAAAAGTAGACTTTCGGATTGACTTTTGTTGTGCATCGCACTATATTGAGATCGGTCAACAATCGAAGTTAAAAAGATCGATCTTTTTTGTGCCATGAAGGTTCGGATCATAAAAAGATATAAAAACAGAAGATTGTATGATGCCATCCAGAGAAAAACTATCAAACTCAAGGATGTGGCAGATCTTATTCGGAAAGACATCAACTTCCAAGTGATCGATAGCAGAAGCGGTAAGGACGTTACCATATCGGTCTTGTCCAGAGTTTTATCTCATTCTTTGTCTGAAAGAAAAAAGAATCTGAAAGAAACCACCAAACTGGTGCGTTTGCTTATTGCCAAAGGAGGAGGTGTAACCATGGATTTTTTCAAAAAATCGGTTCTGTTCGGTTTGGGCCTTTTTGACCTGACCAGGGAGAAGGCGGAGAAGATTGTGGACGAGATGATTAAACGGGGTGAGATGTCTCAATCTGAAAAAGCCAAGGCGGTTAAGGAACTTCTGAAAGGTCATGATGAACGGATGAAAAAGCTGAAGACAAAAATTGATGAGAGCGTGGAGAAGGTAACTGCTAAGGTGAGGGGAAAGGAGAAGGAGGAATTAGCTCATCTCCATAAAAAGATAGATGAACTTACCAAGATGGTGGAGAAGCTGGAGAAAAAATTAGGAGGGAAATAAAGTTTGTAGGTCAAGCATGACGAAGCCTGCTTGACAATAATTTGCGTTACAGACCGATCTTCTCTTTAATGCCCGGAAGATTTATCCCAAGTAAGTAATAGCCAGAATCTTTTTTGACAGTGAGATTTTTTTCCACACCTATGTGAAAAACCTCATCAGGGAATGTCAGAACAAAACCCGATCCTGTCTCAATTTTCTGATCAGGGTCAAAATCCAGAAGGGAGAGATTTCAAATCGTCCTCCATTTCTTCTTTTTACCTCTCCTAACTTTGTCAAGTATTTTTCATGTTAGACTTAGATAACTGAATCGTTGTGTATCGTATCCTTTGTGGATTCGGTTTTTGTAATGACCAAATACATATCGGACACCCAAGAGGAATTTTTTGTAATAGCTTAAAGTGGATTAAGCTTCAAGGTTTAATTTTTGTATGGGCGTCATTTTATTGATGCCTCCCATGAGGTCTTTTGTGGTTATAGTTAAAGATCCATCAGTTGAAAGCGACCTGGATTTCCTTTAAGGATTTGTAAGAGTTAAAGCGGTAAGATTCTTCTTCGTCTATTTGATGAGACCAATCTATTTTACAGTTGAGTTCACATTGACCCACAGGGATAAGTTTATGATGGATGTTATGTTCTTCACATAAGATGTCCAGAGGATGTTGTTTGGGAGGTTTATCGATGCATCTGGTGCCGGAGACGAATTTATAAGTGAACTCCACTCCATTGTTAGTTTGGATGGTTTTGATCTTAAAGGGGCAGATTTGATCAATTCCTCCACAAAGGATCGGTATTGTCTACCAAAAGCTCATAGTAGATTTTAACAAATATCTAAATTTCTGTTGTATCTTGTCTGCATTTTCATGTTGATGGATCACATAACACAGGCAACCTTCTTGAGAGTTTAAGGTTACAAGTTTTTGAAAAATATAGCTTCTCTCTTGGGTGTTGCCTAATCTTTTCTTTTCCTTAAAAGTGTATGATTTGTATTTGGTATCTACATATTCAAGAATTTTGGACTTGACTTTTCAGGTAATATTTACTATCAAGCAAAAAGCGATATTCCTTAATAATATGGAAAGCCATGAATCAGCATTGAAAACTTAAACCCAAAAGGAGGAAGAATGTTTAAGCGCTCAAGATTAATCTGGGTATCTGTCCCACTTCTTTTCTGTGCCTTAATGGCGCTTGTGCTCTCCTGTGGAATTACTGAGACAAAACTCATCCCCAGAGAGGTCATCTTTGGAAACCCGGAAAAAGCCAATCCCCAGATCTCGCCAGATGGAACCATGCTGGCTTATCTTGCTCCAGTAAACAACGTGTTAAACGTGTGGGTGAGGACCGTCGGGCAGGAGGATGACCGGGCAGTCACCAAAGACGTTAACCGGGGAATACGCCATTATATCTGGGCGGCTATCCCGTGCCCTTTTTGTATCACTTTGGCATC
>JAOZNS010000314.1 GCA_029933635.1 Candidatus Zixiibacteriota bacterium
ACTGAATTTGTGGGACATACCATAGCGGTCCACAATGGCAATAAGTTCATTCCGGTGTTTATCACGGAGAATATGGTCGGTCACAAGTTAGGAGAATTTGCTCCCACCCGTATATTTCGAGGACATTCAGGGAGGATCACCGAGAGGTCCACAGCCTTGAAGTAGGTCAATTCAAGGTATCAGGAATTAAGGAAAAAGACTATGGAAGCAAAAGCCAGAGCAAGGTTTGTCAGGATGTCCGCCCGAAAGGTAAGAAGGGTGGCAGATCTCATCCGAGGGAAAAACGTGGAAGAAGCACTAAACGTCCTTACCTTTACGCCAAAGGCGGCAGCTGCGGTTCTGGAGAAAACCTTAAAATCTGCCACAGCCAATGCATTAGCCATAGAGGGGACCGCCAAGCTTAAGGCGGAGGATTTATGGATAAAAAAGATCCTGGTTGATGGAGGTCCCATCATGAAAAGAATTCGACCCATGGGCATGGGGAGGGCTTACAGGATAAGAAAAAGAACTAATCATATCACCATCGTGGTGACCGATGGCAAGGAAGAAGAAAAGGTCAGCGAGAAGTAACTTATCCCATGGATCCCGGCGGATGGTTTGGCTAAGGGAGAATCAAAATAGAAAGCCCTTGACCTTTGAAAATTACTTAATGGAAAGCTGGTAGGAGAAAAAAAGAAACGTTTGTCCACAGGATTAAAATGAAAAAGAGATTGTGGCAAATAGATTAAGGATGATGCTTGAAGAGGAAAACGTTAGGTATCATTTCACAACGAAGGAGGTGTAGTTGGGACAGAAGACCAACCCCATAGGATTGAGGCTGGGAATTATAAAGAACTGGAGCTCCAGGTGGTTCTCCGACAAGAAATTCGCTGATTTTCTCAAAGAGGACTTGATGATTCGCAGATACACCGAGAGAAGATTAGAACATGCTGGATTGGCAGAGATTGACATTGTGAGAGCTCCCCGAAAAGTGACTCTGGATATTCACACCGCCAGACCTGGTATAGTGATCGGTCGTAAAGGGGCCGAGGTGGATAGGCTGAAGGAGGAGCTTCAATTGCTCACCAAAAAGGAGATCGCCATCAACATCATCGAGGTGAAAAAGCCTGAACTTTCTGCCAAACTTATTGCGGAAAGCATCGCCAAACAGTTGGAGGGAAGGGTCTCCTTCAGAAGGGCCATGAAAAAAGCAATCGCCTCGGCTATGAAGTCTGGAGCCCAAGGGATAAAAATCTCCTGTGGGGGAAGACTGGCTGGGGCGGAGATTGCCCGGACAGAAAAATATATGGAAGGGAGGGTTCCCCTGCATACCCTCCGCGCAGATATCGATTATGCCACCGCCACAGCGCATACCACCTATGGCTGTATCGGGGTGAAGGTGTGGGTCTTCAAAGGCGAGGTTTTAGGATCACAGGGGGAAGTCTCTTCTAAAGAGAAGTTGTCAGAAAGAGAAGCACCCAAGGGGATGAGACTGGCAGATGATAAGGAGAAAAAAACAGAGAGGAAAAGACGCCGAAGGAGGGTTAAAAAAGAGGGTTAGGTGTGGAAAAAATAAAAAAATAAATTATGGGCTACTATCTTGATGATTTTAGCCCGAAGATTTGTATCGGTATGGAGCGGTTTCTATGTTAATGCCCAAAAGAGTAAAATATCGTAAACAACAGCGAGGTAGAAGGAAGGGCAAAGCCTATCGCGGCTCGGAGATAAACTTTGGAGAATTTGCCATCAAGGCGTTGGAGCCAGCTTGGCTGACAAACAAACAGATCGAGGCCGCCAGGGTGGCGGTGACCCGACATATAAAAAGAGGCGGCAAGGTGTGGATCCGAATATTCCCTGATAAGCCGGTCACGGTCAAACCTGCGGAGACCCGAATGGGCAAGGGTAAAGGTGCTCCCGATCACTGGGTGGCGGTGGTAAAACCTGGAAGAATCTTATTTGAGCTGGAAGGGGTCAGCCTTAAACTTGCCCGGGAGGCGTTGGAGCTTGCCTCGGCAAAACTTCCTATAAAGACAAAATTTGTGAGCCGAACTGCTATTTAAAAAGTTTTTAGGATATGAAAAAAGAGCAGATGAGAGAGTTGACCAGAGAGGAGCTTCTCCAGAGGAGGTCGGAAGTGGAGGAGGAGCTTTTCAACCTGAGATTACAGAAAGCCAGCAAGGAGCTGGATAATCCCTTAAGGCTGAGGATACTCAAAAGGGATCTGGCCCGGATAAATACGATCTTAAGAGAGGATGAGCTTAAGATTCGACCCTTGGCCTCAGGGGAGCAGAAGGTTGGCTCATCTGACCAGAAACAGGAGTAAGGAGAGTGCAGAGAAATAAAAGAAAGGTAAGAGAAGGATGGGTGATCTCAAACCGGATGGATAAAACCAT
>JAOZNS010000315.1 GCA_029933635.1 Candidatus Zixiibacteriota bacterium
CTCCCCAGTAGTCGATGACGGTATTGATGATCTGTCGCTTAAAGCCTGTTTGAGTTAGCTTGTTGTTCACAATTTGGTGTGCATTAAAAATTTCTATAGGATATCACCGCCCGAAGTGTTAATTCCTTCAGGCAAAGCCTGGAGGTGCTTTTCAAATTTCCAGCATACGAAGGATCTTTCAGCTCGTTCGCTTAAAATAAGTCAACCATAAGAGCGTGTCAAGATATCCATTTTCTTAAACCATCCGTGAAGAGAAAAGCGAGGATCCGGAAGTGTGGGTTTTGGTTTATGTCAGCTTTATGCCAAAAGTAGTCGGTTTTTAGGGCAATGGGAAAGAGATGAATATAAGGTGGTTAAATGGTCAAAATAGCGGGGGTAGGATTTGAACCTACGACCTTCGGGTTATGAGCTATCTTAAGTCTTTTACTTCAAGAAGCAGCCTTTCTCCTCCCCAGATAAGCTTCGATCACTTTCTCATCTTTAGAAACTTCGTCAGGCGTCCCTTCAGCAATTTTTTCTCCATAGTTCAATACAATGACTTTTTCCGAAATTCCCATCACAACCTTCGTAATCCAAAGGTTGATAGGGCAAAATAATCTCCCTTAAGGCGCAATGACGGGTAACCTATCACCACTCCAAACAAAATGGCGGAAAGGGCACCGATTAAAAGACCTATCCATGGTGAGAAACCAAGATTCAATGCCAGCAAACTCGAAGTATGGGCATCGACACAAAAGAAAGCCGCATGACCCAATGCAGGCAAGCCGGTATATCCAACTATGAGATTAAGGCTCAAAGTGAGAATAATGTATATGCCAGCGACGATTAAAATATGCAGAAGGTATTCCATGCTTAGATAGTCTCCTTCTCAGTTTTGACGCCAAAGATTCCACAGCTAACAACTAATATTCAAATCTGAATAGGAGTGATAACAGCGGAAAATATGTGATAACCTTCTCTGTCGGACCAGTGCTTAAAGTAAGAATCTAAGCCCCATAGATAAGCTGGATGAGATTTTGCAGAAAGATGAAGACGCCAAAAGGAGGCAAGGAGAAAAATTGAAGCTTTTCCACATTTGTGGCAAAGATTTTTGGTAACGTATTTTGTGGTTTTAGGTTAAATGGATTTTTCATGTTTTGAGTAAGTTTCCTTTGAGATGTTGGCTAATTTGGTATAGCTTTAGATGATCCAACCTCCCCTTAGCTGTTTTTGAATCCATACCTCACTTTCTCCATTTGTCTCCACACCCGGATCACATTCTCGGAGTTACCGCTTCGGGGGACTTGAGGATGATCTAAGAAGGTGATCATGTATTCAAAGTAAGAGGTGGAGAGGAATTTGAATATGTCATTAAAATGGTTTTGTTTGAGGAAAAGACGATTTTCTTGCTGAATTTTTGCTTCATCCCACAAGCGGGGCAGATTATTGTTTTGGGAATCCTCGGCTTTACCATCTTTATCTTAACACTCTTCTTCCCCCATAGTTAGGTTCCTCCTCTTTTTGGAGAAACCTAACTCAACTTTCCTCTAAAACTTTTCTCTCCCTCCCTCAAAATTCAAAAAGTTGCCACAAAAACGGGAAAATCCCAATAAAAGTTCTTGACAAAAGATGGTAATATTTTGTATTTTTAAATAAATTCTAAAAAACTTTAAATCTTCAAATAGGAGAAGCCATGCGGGTAACCAAAGGTGTAATTCTTCTCGCAGGGCTTTTTGTTTTTTCAGGAGTCTGTTTGCTTTTTGTGTCCTGGGCTTCAGATCCACAAGCTCAGGCTCAATTGGAAAAGCCCTGTATGTGGGGAGGAGATACGCTGGTGCATCAGGGGGATGTCAGCCGTTATTTGCGCAATGGGTATTCCTCTGACTATGACGAAAATACCGATGCTCTCTTTGCAGCAGTGGCAGGTTACTCGTCTGCTCCGGATACGGTTTATTGTTATTCCTCCGGAGATGGGGGTCTTACCTGGAACCTGCTTAGCTCTCTTTACTCTGAGACAGGCGGCGATCTGTCCAACCCCCAGGTGATATCTGGAGAGGGTGGAGCTCCCTACCAGTTTTTTTCGTGTTGGACCAGACAACAGGATTGGTAGTTTTGCATCGGAGAGTAGGCTTTAGTTGGACCACATATAACATCTCTGATGGCAATCATAGCTTTTCTGTCACCCGGGACGATCCCAGTGATCAGAACTACTATCTACATATGGCTCGAGCCACCAATTCAGGAGAGGTAGTTTATCTTTACTCCTCCAACCATGGGCAGAGTTGGCAGGCCAAAGATACGGTGGACGGAGATATGCCACATATAGCCACGGCGGGTCCAGATGGAGAAGACCTTTACTTGATCTGGAGATTGGATGGTGAGGATGGG
>JAOZNS010000316.1 GCA_029933635.1 Candidatus Zixiibacteriota bacterium
GTATCAATTATATCTTCGGTCTTTGCTCCCATCTGGATGGCTAAGGTTAGCTCAGCGATCAAGTCTGTGGCTCTGTGACCTATAATTTGCGCACCTAAAATCTTCCCGGAAGCTTTTTCTGCAACCACTTTGACAAAACCCTCCGTTTCGTTCTCCGCCTGAGCTCTTCCGCAAGCCACCATGGGGAATTTCCCCGTTTTTACTTCTAGTCCCTTTTCTTTAGCCAGTTTCTCGTTAAGTCCCACGCTCCCTATCTCCGGATGGGTATAAATAGAGCAAGGGACAGCGGTGTAGTCCATCTTCTTGTCATCGCCCAATGCATTTTCCACTGCTATCTCCGCCTCCATGGAGGCTACATGTGCTAAAAGCCAGTTGCCGATGCAATCTCCTGCCGCGAAGATATAGGGCAGGTTGGTTTTGAGATGATCATCCACCAGGATAGTCCCCCGGTCCATCTTGATGCCCAGCTTCTCCAATCCCATGCCTTTGGTATTAGCCTTTCTGCCCACCGACACCAAAACCTTTTCCACCTCCACCTTGGCCTCTTCCCCTGAAGTGGAGAGGGCCACGTTCAGTCTCCCTTCTTTGGATAATTCGATTTTTGAGACCTTGGAGTTGGTGAATATCTTAATTCCCGATCTTTCCATGGAACTCCTTAAACTGGCAACAACCTCCTCATCCTCTCCAGGGATAATCTGAGGGAGCATCTCCACTATGATAATTTGCGTGCCAAAAGAATGATAGATATAAGCAAACTCACATCCTATAACTCCACCTCCGATGATCAACATGCTTTTGGGGATGGAAGCCAAAGACAAAGCGCCGGTGCTGTCTATTACCCCTTCGGATTCAACTCCTGGAATGGGAAGCTGTATAGGAACTGAACCGGAGGCGATGAGAAACTTATCTGCTTCGATTTTTTCAGTCGAACCACCATCCCTTTTCACTTCAATTGTTTTTCCCTCTAAAAATGTGGCCGTTCCTTTAATCACATTCACCTTACGCGCCTTGAGTAGACTTTTCACCCCGGTGCCCAAGCGGGTTACGGTCATCTGTTTCCTTTTCATCAGCATGGAAAAATCCAACTCAACACCATGAACCTTAAGCCCCCATCGTCCGGCATGTTTCAATGTAGATAGGGTGTAAGCCGCAGAGGTCAACACCTTGGTGGGAATACATCCTACATTTAAGCATGTTCCACCTACCTCTTGTTTTTCCACCAGAGTTACTTTGGCCCCCATTTGCGCCGCCCGGATGGCTCCCACATATCCCGCCGGTCCGCCGCCGATTATGACTAAGTTTTTGCCATCTTGGTTCATGTTTTGTCCTCCTGCCGGTTTCAAAGAAGATTGCTTACCATAAAGTGGATCTTTATCAGTTTCAATTTATATCAGTTGACTACTTCTGTCCAGAAGTTTATCTGACTTGGGAAGATGAAAGGTGTTTGAGTCTCTACAAATTGAGGCGAAATCTTTCATCTTAACAACCATAAGCTTAACGACATGACTGCCATCCCGAAGACCATCCCCAGTATGGCCACGTGCCCCTGATCGTAGGAGCGAGAAGTAGGGACGAGCTCGTCGAAGGCTATAAAGACCATGACTCCAGCAACGAAAGCTAAAAGCCAGCCTAAAAGGGTTGGGGTGAGAAAAGGTAATAGAAAGACTGCGGCAACGCCTGCTCCCACCGGCTCTGCCACACCTGATAGGAAAGACCACAAGAAAGCCTTGCCTCGACTTCTGGTGGCGGCGTAAATTGGAGCAGATACAGCCAGACCTTCTGGTATGTTGTGGATGGCTATAGCTACAGCAATAGCTATCCCCAATCTGGTGTCTTTTAGAGTTCCGGCAAAGGTGGCCATCCCCTCCGGGAAGTTGTGAATTCCGATTCCTAAGGCGACCAGCAAGCCCATCCGCAAAAGTTTGCTATCTTTTTGGTTTCGGGGTAGGTCCTGATGACCTGCCCATTCGTGGGGGAGAAAAAAATCTATCGAGAATATTATTATAATCCCGATGAAAAAGCAGAAGTGGGCGTAGGCAAACCCAATCGATTCAATGCCTCCGGACAAGAGTTCGACAAATGAAACCATCACCATCACTCCAGCCGAGAATCCCAATGTGGCACTCATGAAGCGTGCTCCCGGTTTCCGGATAGCAAGCCCCAGCAGACTTCCCAGGGTGGTGGAGAGCCCAGCTAAGGTGGTTAAAATGAGAGCTAAAGCAACATTTTTTTCCATAGCTATTTAAGAATCGCTAATCTCCAAAAAGCCCTTTTTTCTTTTTGCTTAAGAAACTGTTCCACTCATTACTCATCTGGAACTTTCTTGAATTCTCCTTTTAGCATTCCCAT
>JAOZNS010000104.1 GCA_029933635.1 Candidatus Zixiibacteriota bacterium
CCGGTTCATCCCGCGCATTAAGCTATCGCGCAGACTTCAAAAACGGAGGTGGCAAAAATGTCAGTGATGCTTGGATTGCTTTTCATAGCAATTGCTATTGGAGTTGGCGCCTGGGTTCGAAGAAAACGCTCTCGGGTTGCTCAGGAGGTGGCTCTGGCTAAACCGCCTCCTTCGATGGCAGGATTTTTTGTTCATCCTGGACATGCCTGGGTGGAGGTGGTTGAATCGGATCTGGTCACTTTAGGAGCGGATGAGTTTACCCGCTCGGTCTTTGGATCGGTGGAGAAGTTGATCCTCCCGGAGCCGGGCACGGTAATTCAGCAGGGTGGGAAAGCTTGGGAGTTGAAAAGAGGAACCCGACAATTGGCTCAAACCTCCCCCATCAGTGGAAGGGTTGAGGAGGTAAATCGAGATCTGGTGGAGAATCCCCAGGTTTTATACCAGAAGGACCCTAAGAAAAACTGGATGTTGAAGGTCCGACCCATCAGGCTGAAAAGGGAGTTGAAAAACCTGCTTTCTGGCAACATGCTCCGTAGATGGAATCAGTCGGTCAAAGAACAGCTGGTAGCCATCTTAAGTCGGGCTGAATTTCCGGTTCTGCAAGAGGGAGGAGAGATCAAATCTGACTTGGGAAATGAGCTGACTGCTCAACAGTGGAATAAGATAGCCCAGGAGTTTTTTTAAACAGAACTAACGAAAAATCTAATAAGATACCAACCCCATATAGCTCTATTATAGAAAGGAACCGAAGATGCATAATCTCCAGGAGTTTTTACTTACCACAAAAACTAATGAATATCTGATAGCCATAGTATTTATGGTGATATTCATTCTCTTTTGGAGAATGTTAAACGCTCCTCGTCGGCTTCCAATCAGAGAGTCTGTGACTGAATCTTTCCAGATCATTAAAGGAATTTTTGTTCATCCCAGCCATACTTGGGTGGAGGTAGCTCAACCGAACTTAGTGAATGTAGGAATGGATAAGTTTACCGCCTCGGTGTTTGGCTCCATTCAAAAAATCGAGTTACCTGAGGAAGGCGACCGAATCCACCAAGGAGATAAAGTTTGGAAAGTAAAAAGGGGAGCAAGAGAATTGGTTCAGGCTTCCCCGATCAGTGGGAGGATAGTGGAGGTTAACAAGGAGGTTGTTGAAAATCCAAAACTTCTAAATCAGCGAAACCCGGAGGAGAGCTGGATTCTAAAAGTTGCACCCAGCCGTCTTGCCCGAGAGGCAAGAAACCTCCTTTCCGGACAGATGCTTGAGCGATGGAACCAAGCGGTAAAAGAACAACTTGTCGCCAGCCTGGTGCCGACGAGTTACCCGGTTCTACAGGAGGGAGGGGAAATTAAACCGGATTTAGGAGATGAATTAACCTCTGAACAATGGGAGGAGGTGGCCCGGGAGTTTTTCAATTCATATTTGATATGATAACGCATCTATACACAAAAACCCGGAAGGATAAACAAGGGGATTTGTATGAATGCTCTGCATATAATTAGCAGAAAAACAATGCTGTATATTGTGTTGGTCTGGATCGCCGGGCTGGTCATCTCTTCTTACGCTGGTGGGGAGAAAAGCTCAGACCTTTCCTCCTCTAAGGAGATGCCCGAGAGCTGTACCTTAGGTCTTCTGGCAAAGGTGTATGAGCCTGTAACCTTCGCTCATGGGATGCATTCTCTCATTGCGGAGGATTGTGGTATTTGTCACCACCATAGTGAGTCGGGACAAACTTTAGCCTGCAATAAGTGTCATGCCGCTTCACTGAGCTCGAAGGAATCAAGCATCTTGAAGCTCAAGGATGCTTACCATCGACAGTGCATAGGTTGTCATAAAGAAGCCGAGATGGGTCCCACAGGCTGTATGGAGTGTCACGTCAAAAGAAGCACGAAGACGTCATCAAGTGAGAGGGTATCTAAAACTGTCCCTGCACAGGGAGCCCCCAAAGATGAGACGGAGACATATACCTTGAGTGGTCTGGAGAAAATATATGAGCCGGTCATATTTTCTCACTCCATGCATGCTGAGATCTCCGGGGAATGTAAAAGCTGTCACCATCACAGCCCTCCCGGACAGACGCCTTCATGCGGGGAATGCCATGGTGCGCCTTTCGATCCCAATAATCTGAACATGCCGGGACTGAAGGGTGCATATCACCTCCAGTGTCTGGGCTGTCACCGCGATATGGACAGCGGTCCTGTCGGCTGTACAGAATGTCATGCTAAAAAGGTCCGCCAAACGAAAGACACAGACATAAAGTAGGTGAGGGGTAATTCGTTCATCCAGATGCGCCCGACTCTGGTTGATTGGCTAAAAAATGAAATGCTTGGATGGAGGAAAAGCAATTACAAAGATAATCTGAGACAAGGCCAAAAGGAGGATCATTTATGGGTATCAGTCGAAGGAGGTTTTTGAAAAGCGTAGCAGCGGCAGGAGGCGCGGGCTTGGTTGGCAAGTCCAAGTTGGCGCATGGAAGAAAGCATCTTACCGGTTATCCAGATCGCTATGGAATTCTTTCCGATCTTACCCGTTGCGTGGGGTGTCGCAGTTGCGAAGCCGCCTGCAATGAGATCAATAAGTTGCCACCACCAAAAATTCCTTTCGAAAATCAGTCCGTCTTCGATAAGATAAGGAGAACAGATACACAGGCATACACGGTGGTTAACCGTTATCCCAATCCTAAACCAGGAGGAGCTCCGATCTATGTTAAGCATCAATGCCGACATTGCGATGAGCCTGCCTGCGCCTCTTCCTGTCTGGTAAAGGCTTATACAAAAACACCAGAGGGGGCCGTCATCTACAACCAGGGGGTATGCATTGGTTGTCGTTATTGCATGACCGCCTGTCCCTTCTACGTTCCAGCATATGAGTATGACGATCCCTTCTCCCCCGAGATTAAGAAATGCACCATGTGCTACGAGACTCGGGTTTCCAAAGGTCTCATTCCAGCCTGTGTGGAGGCTTGTCCCATGGAGGCGATGACCTTCGGCAAGCGGAAAGACTTGATTAAACTTGCCAGGAAGAGAATCGCGGAGAATCCTGGCAAATATGTTGATCACATCTATGGTGAGCATGAAGCCGGGGGAACCTCCTGGCTATATATCTCCGGAGTCCCGTTCGAAAAATTGGGGTTTGATATGGACCTTCCCTCTAAGCCATATCCGGAACTGACCAAAGGTTTTCTTTCCATGGTTCCAGCAGTTTTGGTGATCTGGCCTGCCCTCTTGGGAGGGTTCTATATGTTCACCCAACACAGAGAGGAGACGGGTGAGGAGGAAGAGACAATTCCAGAGAAGAAGGAGGAGTAACCATGGCTGAGTATGCGGAAGGAAGACCCCAAATCCAGTCCTGGATAAGAGAAAGGATATTTCTGGGGCTCTCCGTCAAGGAATACTTGAAAGGGCTTTTTAGACCATTCAACATCGTTGCAGGAGTCATCATCTTGATCGGGCTTCCTTTTGTGGTGATGCGATTCACTCAAGGGTTGGGCGCGGTCACCCATGCCTCACAAGATCAACCCTGGGGGCTTTTTCTTTGCTGGGGTCTTTTCACCGGGGTCCCTTTGGCTGCCACCGGATATATTATGGCCTCGGCGGTTTATCTGTTTGGGCTTAAAGATTATCATCCTTTGGTTCGACCTGCGGTCCTTACCGGATTTATAGGCTACTTCTTTGCGGTAGTCTTTCTTCTGTTCGATCTGGGGCGTCCTTGGCGATTACCCTATCCCATGCTGGTTTCATATGGCACCACCTCCGTTCTGTTTCTGGTGGGCTGGCATGTGGCTTTATACCTTTCCACTCAATTCGTCGAATTTTGTCCGGCAGTCTTCGAGTGGATCGGAGCAAAAAGGTTCCGTAAATGGGCTCTACGGGTAACCATCGGTGCCACCATCTTCGGCGTGATACTGTCGACACTTCACCAATCTGCATTGGGGGCTCTGTTTCTTCTCGCCCCGGGCAAATTACATCCACTCTGGTACTCAGAGTTCCTCCCGTTGTTCTTCTTCGTCTCCAGCATCTTTGCCGGGCTTTCCATGGTGATCGCCGAAAGCACCCTTTCTCGCCGAACATTGAAAGACAAAATAGACCCTGCTCATGCCTCCAGCTTTGATAAGCTCACCCTGGGCTTGGGCCGAGCTTCTGCTTTGGTTCTTTTGACCTACTTCTGTCTGAAGTGGATCGGAGTAGCCCATGGAAACGACTGGAACCTTTTGAATACCTCTTGGGGTCACTGGTTTTTAGTTGAGATCTTTGTCTTTGTTCTTCTCCCCTGTTTCCTCTTCGCCTACGGGGTGCGAAACGAGAACGTCAGGCTTATTCGATTTACCGCCTTTTTTACTATTCTGGGTGTGGCCATCAACCGTTTCAACGTTTCAATGATAGCACTCAACTGGAAGCTTCCGCACCGGGAGTTCTTTCACTGGAAGGAGTTGATCCTGGTAATAACCATCATCACCACAGAGATCTTAGTTTATCGTTGGATAGTAAATCGATTGCCAGTTCACCGAGAATATCCGGAATATGCAAAAGTGGATTGACATAGCTTGAGATTTTTGTTCGTTACAATCTTCTGGTTTGTTTGGAAGTTGAAATGACGGACTCATCAGATTCTTTAAACAGAAGAAAGGCTTGAAAAATAAAGAAAGCTAAATGAAAAGGGAAAGTTCAAAAAGTCAGCAAGCCAGTTCGGCTACCGGACAGAATCGTTGTATCTGGATGACTGCCGGAGTAATCTCCTTTAAGCTATGTCCCTTAGACTACGATTGTGAGCACTGTGATTTTGATCAGGTCATGAGATCCCGGGTCAAATTTCAAACGACCAAACCCGAAGTTAAAAGACAAAGGCTCAAAGCCCCGCCACCATCCGAACGGATATCAGACTCAGAGGTTGAATCAAAAAAAGCTTTGTTTTTTACCTTCTCTTTGGGCAAGGTAAAGGAAAATTTGCATTTGCATCCCACCCACCTGTGGGTTCGTCCACTGAATGATCTGAGGTGGAGGGTGGGGATTGGAAAACTTTTAGCATACGTGCTTCCACCTCCTATAAAGATTGAGCTACACCGCCAAAATACTAAAGTAACGCAGAATAAACTTATTGGAAAGATTCACACCCAGGGGGGGACCATACCCTTATTTGCTCCACTTTCTGGGCATTTGCTGGAGATAAATTCCAAATTGGATCAATGTCCGGAGCTGGCTCAGAGGGATCCGGAAGGGGAAGGTTGGCTGGCAACGATGGAGGCATCCCCCGATACCACTGAATTGGGAAATCTTCATCTCGGACCCGAAGTAAGAAAATTCTTGGAAGAAGAAGCTCAGCATTTAAACTTTCTTCTCAAACACAGAGGTATAGAAGTTGACAACATAGGTGTCACCTTACCGGATGGAGGAGTAAATATTAAATATCTCCATCAGGTCTTGCCCAATCAGGTATGCCTCGGATTGGCAGGGGAATTGATCATCTCCGGAAGACAGGCTTGGTGAGATCAAACGAAGACAAAAATTTATGAGCCAGTCCTAATCCCCATGCTGAACATGATTACCTCGGAGGGAAAGAGTTTGCCTTTTGCATATTAAATGGGGCTTTTGCCCAAGTCAGATTGTTGGGCCGGATGAATTGCCGCCTCTGTTGGAGACAACAACTTACCAACCATAGGGTCGAGCATTTAGCCCTGCCAACAAAGTTAGGCAAAAGCCTCAAATATCACATTTTCTTCTTTGGTGTTGACCATTAGTGGACTGATAGATGATAGTTGGGGGCGGGAATTCAACAGGCACCTGTACCTGTAAAGGATATGAGGATAAAGACAAGGTAATTAGGTAAACTTTGGGACTAAATTTGTTATCAGTTTAGAAAAAAGAACGAATAAGTTTTCATTTCTATGATTAAATCTGAATTCGATCTCTTTCAAATACAGGTGGAAATGATGCTGGGGAACGCCTCTATATTGATAAAGCCAGTTTTTAGCAAAGCTCCAGAAGCCTTCAATCCCATTAAGATGGTGTTACGGCCTTTAGGTTTCCCTTTCTCTTTGGTAATCACCACATGATCACCACGGATAGACAAAGAGCTATAAGCATGCCAGTCATCGGTATAATAAAGGCTACCAGGCTTTATATGTTGGTGAATTATCTTAAGAAGATTTTCTCTGCTTCGGGAAGAGATGGGGAATGTAAAAACCTTCCCATCTCTTTGGTACATGCCAAATATCATATGTTTTCCCGACGCACCTCAAACATCGTCTCGTCCATCTCTACTTCTCCGCAGATATCAGCTTCTTTAAGTTCAATAAGAGTCCGATTATAGATTGCTTCTCTGATTGTGGTAAAAACCTTCTGAATCGTTTTCAGAGATGCTTCTATATATCCTCTCATCCTGTGTGTGGACACTCCCAGGGTAAAGTATATGAACAATTTCATTTGTGGGTATTTTAAGCCTGTTCAAATAGGTCCCGGTGAAGTCCCCGAACTTGTAATTACACTTTTTACACTTAAATCGATTATCTTTCATCCTCCAAAGAACGGTATTCTGGCAGCGTGGACAATGACGTCTTTTTGTCCATCGCAATTGCTTGAAAAATGTGTAGCTTCTCCCATGGCTGTTTATAATCGCAAATGGCTTTATTTCCATCAGGATACATTAAAAAAATTTTTTCATTTAGTCCAAATGTCACTCAATTACCTTTTTGAAAAAGGATAACCTCTGATACAGCTTGGCATCTGAGACCACCACCGCTCCTCCAATTATATCCGAATGTCCACTTAGATACTTGGTGTGCTATGCACAACCAGGTCCGCACCTGTTCAAGAGGCTGTTGGAGATAGTGGGTGGCAAAGTGTTATCTACTACCAAAAGCAAATCCTTTTCTTTGGCTATCTCTGCCACCTTCTGGATGTCTATTATCTTAAGCAATGGATTGGAAGGAGTTTCGATAAAGATCAGTTTCGTGTTCCTCTTGATGGCTTTTCTTATATTTTCAACATCGGTGGCATCCACGAATTCAAAGCTCAGTTGATAGTCCTCATATAATTGAGTGAAAAGTCGATAGGTTCCGCCATACACATCGTTATTACAAATGACGTGGGTTCCTGAGGCAAAAAGGTTCATGACTGTATTTATGGCGGCCATGCCACTGGCAAAAGCCAATCCATACTTTCCATTTTCCAGAACTGTCAGATTTTTCTCCAGAGCGGTTCGAGTGGGGTTGGAGGTTCAGGAATAAACGTATCCTTTATCTTTACCCGGTGCTTCCACCACATAGGTGGATGTCTGGTATATGGGAGGAATTATAGCTCCAGTTGAAGGGTCAGGCGATTGCCCAGCATGAATCACTTTGGTTTCGAATCTCGTTTCTATCCTCCTTATAAAAATCCCTTCTCTTTCATCCAGTCATCATTATATATCTTGCTCAGATATCTGGCTCCAGTATCCGGCAGGATCACCACCACTGTTTTGTCATCATCTAAGTCCTTAGCCACCTGAAGGGTGGCCCACACAGCTGCGCCACTTGAGCCTCCGGCAAAGATCCCCTCCTCCTTTGCTAATCTCCTGGCCATCAAGAAGGAATCTTTATCTGTCACCTGGATAAAATCATCGATATACTCAAACTGCATGGTGGGCACCAGCATATCTTCCCCTATCCCTTCCACCAGATACAGATGTGGCTCTATCAATTTCTTTGTCTTGAAATAGTCATAAAATACCGATCCCTCTGGGTCCACCGCAACGGTTTTAATCTCCTGTTTCCTCTCTTTTAGATATTTGCAAGCTCCAGACATGGTGCCTCCGGTTCCAACTCCTCCCACCAGATAATCGATCTTTCCTTCAGTCTGGTCCCAGATCTCTGGTCCGGTGGTTTTATAATGAGCTTCAGGATTTTTCAAGTTCTGGTATTGCCCCACAAAATAGGAATTTGGGGTCTCGGAGTGAATTCTTTTTGCTTGTTCGTAATAGCTCTGGGGTGAATCGGGAGGAACCTCGGTGGGGGTAACGATAACTTCAGCACCAAAAGCCTTTAAAAGGTCTATTTTTTCTTTGCTCATCTTGTCCGGAATGGTAAAAATGGCATGATATCCTTTAATAGCCGCATACATTGCTACGGCCACCCCAGTATTACCTGAAGTGGCCTCAACAATGGTACCGCCCGGTTTGAGCTTTCCGTCCTTCTCTGCTTGCTTCAACATGTAAAGCGCCATTCGATCTTTCACGCTCCCCCCGGGATTCAAAAATTCCAGTTTGGCTAAAATCTTTGCTTTTATCCCCTGGGTTACTCGGTTTAATTTCACCAAAGGTGTATTTCCTATCAGCTGAGAAACATCTTCATAATACATAGCTCCTCCTAGTGGTGATGTGCTCTGGGTTTACTATCTTGTCTGCCTCAACAAGCTTTTAAAAAATGACGGTTTTTTCACCAAAATTGAATATAAAAAACTTACTTAAGAAACTAAAATCAAAAACCCACCATCTTTTCACTGGGATGGTGGGGTAAGTTTCTCAAAGCCTAGATCTACTATTTGGGCTGGTTGGTCAATTCATAATCCTCCTTTTTACCCACCACCGATGTTGCCCCAGGCAACAATTGGAAATCTGGACGCAACTACAACAAAGGGGAGAACAGCACAAAAAACCCGTTGATGCCTGAGGATTTTGTTCGGATAACTGATATAGCACTGCTTTACTCCTTATATTAAAAAATAATAATCCTGACTAAATTTGTCAAGTTATTTTTGCCGAATTTCTAAAAAAGGCTATGTCAAGGTAGGGGGCTGTTGGTCAACTCACAGAATTTTTGAATCATTAAATTCCACCAAGCTGAATTTTTCCACAGAATCCATAGCAGATATAAATAGTAGAGTTGTTTTAAAGAAAGCAACCCCTTCTCAGTTATCTTCTCCTGATAATATTTGACCAGCCTCTTGATTTTTGAACAGTGGAAGTCAAAAGGGCTTGAATGGCTACTTTATCCGATCCTCTATAGATGGCTGCCTTAACCCATGAGAGTTTTTAGCTTGAGCAAAAGAAGTCTTTGCATAGGTGTTGGGCTGTTTGATGGTAGCCTTAGCTCTTTGGGTCTTAAGATGGGCTAAAACATCCTGTCGATCAGACCCTAT
>JAOZNS010000317.1 GCA_029933635.1 Candidatus Zixiibacteriota bacterium
CCGACCCAACAAAGCACTAATATGTGCTTCGGGGAAGTATATTTTTCATGGCATCCACCTTTCCACCTCAGAATGAAATTACTTACTCCTTAGCTAATTTGGGTTAATATCGCCCCAAATTGGTGTCATAATATCGAATGAAGCCTCCTGTTACAGAGCGTATTAGAACACGTAAGAGAAGATCTTTTCTTGTCCTGTTTCTACAACTCGGACCGTTACAGTATCTCTGACCCCCTCTTTGGCACCAGGGATAGAAAAATATGCCTTTCCCTCCGCATTTGTTAGGAGGGTCTTGGTATCTTTGTATCCATCCGTTCCGATAATGTGGAAATAAATCTCAATTCCTTCGGTTGGTGGACTTATGGTTGCGGTTACAGTAACATACTGACCAGGAGCTGGATCTGCTGGAGAAGCTACTACTGATAGGCTATATATAATAGGAGGTTGCTCTTCCCCCTGCTGTTCACTGGTATCCACGGCAACAACAGTACCCTGCCCGCTGGTAATAGGAACATCCACCACTTCATCTTTGTTCCCCTGGTCATCCATTGCTACCGTGTGATAGTCTCCTGGAGGAAGGTAGAAGGGGTCCTTTTCTGGATCACCCACATAGGTTACCATCTTCACATCAGCTTCAGTGTCTTTATTGATGGCGATGGCTGAACTTGTTTTTGACTCGCTATCAGCATCTACTAAAATAGCTGTTCCATAACCGTAGACCTCTTGAAGGATTTCAGACGGCTTATCCTTACCGATAGTTTTCTTTGTGAAGTCAAGTATCTTTTCACTTAATTCCTCACCCAGAGCCTTCTTGGTGGTCTCATCAACCAGATCCTTAAATTTTTCCTCAACTTTATTTTTGACACTTTCTTTTATGGTATTTACAGGATCCTCATAAACTTTTTCCACATACTCAACATACTCCTTCCCTTTTTTAGCATACTCATAACCCGTTGTTATGCCTGGAAATGTCTTGCCCAAGACGGTTAGGCTAGCTTCAACCTCGAATTCCACTCCCTTTTTTACTAGTTCTGCCCCTTCTTTGTGACAGACATCTATTGGCCGTTCGTTCATACCTTGGGCTTTGCATGCATAATCAATGTTCCCACCAGGCTGGCAAAGTCGCCGATGTATCTGAGCTGCTTTGGTGTCAAGCTCACCGCTTTCAAGCTTTTGCTTAAACTCGTCCCAGTTTTTGGCTCCTCCCAGAAAACAAGGATCTATGCCCTCAAATAGCTCATTTTTGTTAGGACATTGTTCAGATATAGCCAATATTCTCTCCCTGGCCCTCTTCCCGGCACCTCCTGCATAACCAAAAAAGCCAAGAAAGGTATCTTTAATGCTGTCCCAAATCCCTGAATTTGCAGATTTCGCTTCTATAACCAATGATTCAGTAGTCAAGGAACTGCCACTCAAAGTATCTATGGCATTAAGTACCTCATCTTGGTGAGAGGCGTATTCCTGCATGATTTCGTAAAGGGTGTCGTAGTCTTCGTATGATGGCTCAACAGATTCTCCAAAGAGGGGCTCTGTAAAATTGTTGGAGAAGATCTCTAATACTCTTAATATGTTAAGCTCGTTCGCAATAGAAAAATTTACCAAAGTTTCCATTGCCTGTTTCTCCTCCTTGATAGGGATGTCTGTGTAATCTACCGAAAGCCATTCAAAGATATTGTGTGCCAAATCAAAGTGGTCATAATTGTCAAGCCAATCATTTAAAAACAAACCTGAATCACCAAGAACTACGACTTTGCCACTTCCATATCGAGATACAGCCAAAACCGGAAATCTACCCAATGCTTCAGATCCATCCTGATAGCATTCCCAATGCTTGAGACCTGAATTCCAGATAGAATTTGTATCCAGCCAGGCATCACTATCCGTATAGGCGATGGCTACAGCAGGATCACTTATTTGCAAAGAAGTGCCCCAACAAATCATGAACTTGCTAACTCCGTCTGTGACCTTGTGATGACTTATGTCTGTAATGAAAGGCATGTCAACTCCCCCATCAGGATCACGCTCATTGTCATAGTGATCCGTAGGATCGCAGACCATAGCAAAATTGAATTCAATGCCAAAATATTTCCCAACTTTACTTACTGAATTGTCCCACTTATCGGACCAAGAAGCTACCCCATTCTCACCCATTAAAAATAAACCTCCTCCGTTTTGAACATAGATAGCTAGCGCTTCTGCCTCCGATGAATCAATCTCCCTATTATGCCAGGATGGAGAAAATACTACTATATCGTAACAAGTTAAATCATCCAACGTGATAGGATTTAAATTTTGCTCTACCACCGTGAAACCC
>JAOZNS010000318.1 GCA_029933635.1 Candidatus Zixiibacteriota bacterium
AAGGGTAAGGATACCCGTGGCCAATAAAAAGGCTAGTTTGCAGAGAAAGTTCGTAGGTCGGGCACTTTGCCCGACCTAAAAAGGAGAAATCATGGAGCGCAAAATCAGAATTCTTTTAGCCAAGCCCGGATTGGATGGGCATGATCGGGGGATCAAGGTGATCGCCGCCGCCTTCCGGGATGCGGGGTTTGAGGTTATCTACACCGGTTTGCGTCAGACCCCGGAGATGATCGTGGAGGCGGCCATTCAGGAGGATGTGGATGCCATTGGAATGAGCATACTTTCCGGCGCCCATATGACCCTTTTCCCACGGGTGTTGGAGCTTCTGAAGGAAAAGGGAGCAGAGCACATACTTCTTTTCGGAGGGGGAATCATTCCCAGGGAGGACATTGAGAGGTTGCAGAAGATGGGAGTGGGAATGCTTTTCACACCTGGAACCACCACGGCTGAGGCGATAGAGTATGTAAAAAAAGCGGTAGGCCAAAGACGAAAAGAGGAGAAAATCCTGTAACCCGGCTCCCAACCGATGAAATGAACTTCCCAATTGATTTAAAATGCCCTTGGATTATTCGATCCGTTCGGAATTGAAAGCGTCTTTCTATATCCATAAATTTCTCTTCCAAAAAAAGCAAATTTCTTTCAGGTTGCCTGCATTTTTGTGTTGTATTCAACAAGAAAATCCATAAATTACTAAGTTACGCTATACCGTCAACGAAGCAGACTATAAATGATCCATTAACCCAAAAGCAAAAACGGGAGGAGAGATGACCTATAATGTGATGGAAAGCCAGCAGGCGGTAAGAGAGATGGCCAGGGAGTTCGGGCAGAAGGAGATCGCTCCGGTTGCAGTCCAGTTGGATCGGAGAGAGGAAGAGTTCCCAATGGATTTGTTTAAGAAAATGGCAAAGGCTGGATTTATGGCCTATCCCATGGCTAAAGAATATGGCGGTCTGGGAAAAAGCAAGATAGAATATGTTACCTTAATCGAGGAGATATCCTGGTTTGATGCTCCCTCTGCTCTTATAATGGCGGTGGACAATTTAGCCTCCTATCCCATTGAAGCCTTTGGTTCTGAGGAACAAAAGAAAAAGTATCTCCCCAGAATGGCTTCTGGAGAGATCATAGGAGCCTTCGGCTTAACCGAACCCAATGCCGGGTCCGATGCGGCTAATCAGCAAACCACTGCCAAAATAGATGGAGATTATTTTGTAATAAATGGAGAGAAGATTTTTATCATGCATGGAGATGTGGCTGATCTTGTGGTGTTGTTCTGTAAGATCGTCGAAGAGGGCGAAAAAGATAAGGTTTCAGCCATCCTTTTAGAGAGGGGGACTCCCGGATTCTCGTCTGAGAAGCTCAAATGGAAAATGGGGATGCGAACCGCGACCACAGGTAGGCTGAAGCTGAAAAATGTGAGAGTTCCCCGCTCAAATCTTTTAGGGGAGGCAGGAAAGGGTTTTAAGATGGCTTTGAAGACCCTGGATGGAGCAAGAATCGGAGTGGCCGCTCAAGCCTTGGGGCTGGCTCAAAGGGCTTTTGATGAATCGGTAAAGTATGCCAAGAAAAGGGAGCAGTTCGGAGCACCCATAGCCAAGCTTCAGGCTATCCAGTGGATGATTGCAGATATGAGCATTAGATTAGAAGCTGCCAGATTGCTCACCTATAAAGCCGCCCTGATGGAGGATAAAGGGGAACGCGTAAATCTGGCAGCCGCTCAAGCCAAGCTCTTTGCCTCTGAGACAGCCAACTTCTGCGTTAACAAAGCCATGCAGATTCATGGAGGATACGGCTATATCGGAGAGTTCTCGGAAATAGAGAAGCTGTATCGTGACCAAAGGGTCACGGAAATATACGAGGGGACGTCTGAGGTTCAAAGGCTGGTGATCGCCGCGAATTATCTGAGATAACCACACCCCATCCCCCTCTCCATAAATAAGGAGAGGAGGAAACAGGTCAGTTGACTCAAATGAGGGGAGAGGTAAAAGCGCATACCCAAGCCTTCATGGCTTGCCGGTTAAGGGGGGTAGTAATAGTAGAGAAGCCATGAAGATGGAAAAGGTGTTCTCAGAAAGATATATGGATGATGCTCCTCATGTAGCTGTAGCTTCTTTTTATGAAACATCTTATTTGGTTTCTTGGAACTTTGAACATTTAGTCAAGGTAAGGGACAAAAAGATTAGTGAAGTTAGTCAATACATTGGAGGGATTCAGAGAAATTGAGATTGTCTCACCACCGGAATTATGAGGAGGAAGTTATGGAGAAGATAGAGTATTTTGATTAATAGTATTGCGTGACATTAATTGTTG
>JAOZNS010000105.1 GCA_029933635.1 Candidatus Zixiibacteriota bacterium
CCTCCATTTTGCCCTTGTTCATCAGGGGAACGTTAAGAAAGGAACTTAGCTTTTTAGCTACCCTCAGAGTGGATGGTCTGCTCCCATTGACCAGCCAGGTGGATTTTATATTCTCCTTCCCCAATATTATGTCGAAATTCAGGTCAGGAGTAATCCTTAAGTGAGAAGCGGTATTGAAAGCATCTATCAGGTTGGATTTGGCTTCCTTCACGAAGTCGGAACTCACCGGGTTTACCGCCTGTAGGACAAATTCCTTAGTTCCGGATCCGTCTGCAAGCATTGATATGGCCAGGTCATAGTCAACTATCCGAATAAGATGATTCAAAAATTGAACCATCATCTCTTTTTTGTCTGAACATTCCCCCAGGTCTCGAGCTAACTGGTAGAGAACTTTAAGTTCGTATATGTTTCTTTCCAGTCCGGTCTTTAGCTTTCTTCTTTCCATACGAGGTCTACTTCCTTCCCAAGCCTGGCGTATGGCATCCACCACCAGGTCAAATTTTTGAAAAGGTTTTTGTATATAATCGAATGCTTTCCATTTTAGTGCTTCCACTGCTGAGTCTAAGCTGGCATAACCGGTCATGATTATGACCTCGATATCGGGATTTTGTGCCTTGATCTCTTTGAGAACTGAGATTCCATCCAGGCCGGGCATCTTTATGTCAACCAGCACCACATCCGGCGAACTTTTCCGAACCAGATCGACTGCCTCCCTTCCATTGGTAGCAATGGCTACATGAAATCCCAGTTTTTGTAAGGCTCTTTTAAGCACATCAAGCAACATCAGGTCATCATCTACCACCAGGATATGAGGAGGTCTTTCTATTGATCGTCCTTCCCTCTCGGAGGTTACCTCAGAGACATTTACCTTCTGTTTTGTCATGGAAACCCTCCATTCTGTAATTTAAGCTCAACAGCAGTAATGGCTTAAACCTTTTATATGTCGGGCGTTTTTGGAATAATTGTGAGACTCCCCAACTGCTGAAAAATTCTGCTCAGACTGTGCTGGAGCTTAATTGTTTAAACGGGGACGCAAGTGATGGACGGGATTATAAGAAATTCATTTTTTAGCAGATGTTATATCATAAATCGGACGATTTTTTGATAACTTTACGTATCAAAATTTTGAATTTCTTCTTTTTGCTTAAGCTCCTTCCAGGTGACTCCTGAGGCGATTACGCTATGACAATAAGAAAGGCAACGCTTTTTGCCTTTTGTCTTCATCGCTCGATCTGGTTTAAGGATTCTCCATTGTTTTTTTCACATGAACTCACCGCTTTCTTAAATCAGATTCATTCTATCTCTGTCTGTTCAATCGCATCTTCGACCAGCAACCGATTCACCAGAGGTCGGTTGGTCATAGGCGAAGATGAAGCGGGAAAAGGGGCCCGCTTAGGCTTTGACTACGGATTTTGCCATCTGGTATTCCGCGAATCCCTTTGGTTGACATTTTTGTAAGCTCAAGAGCATTTGAGGGATATGTCTAACGGTAATTTATCAGAGGCAGAAAAAAATATAAAAGCTCAAACAGATAAGGGGTTCCTTTCCGTATCAGCAACGAATCTTTTTAAGTGATGAACTGAGATTTTCTGACAAACGGATGCATTCCATGGAAAAGTCCAGAAAGCCATTCACAAAAATAATATCGCTTCTTTTGGTCAACCTTTTGTTACTTCCACCTTTTTTGACCCAGGCGTGCGAGAAAGAAAAGATAGAAGATCCACAAAGCTCCTGTTGTTGCTGTTGCCCTCAGAGCAAAGAACCCTTCCTTTCAGAAGAAGGTGGACAACAGCAACGGTGTCCATGCCAGATGAGTGAAAGGCAAGGGGATGAGAGTTCGCCAGGGGTAATTCTCTCCCACCACGAGAGCAAGCAGGAGACCTCCCTTTTAATATCTGAGCGGGCAAATCTCATTCAGGATTGCATCACCTGGTTTGAGGGATCAAAGCCACCTCCTTCTTCTCTGCCAAACAGAGACCAGCCTTTATACATCCTTCTTTCTTCTCTCCTTATCTAATTCCTAAGGTAAAATTGAGAGGTAACTGCTCGGTGGCCTCTCGTTGCGGGGGACTGTATCTTTGTTCCGCCAAATTGAGGACCCCCAGGCAACGCATTGGTTATCCCTTTTGGGGAAAATTCTGTCTTTTACTTTAGGAGGTCAAATTGAGATTATCACTTTTGGGGTGTGGACTGGCGATTTATTTAAGTCTGTTTCCACCTTCGAAGCCCATCCAGGCACAAGAGATTGGCTTAGATTCCCTGATGGCAGAAGTCCTCAGAGCCAATCCGGATCTTCTGGCGGCCAAGCTTCGCTATCAAGCCTTTGAGGCAAAGGTGCCTCAAGCTGGGTCATTGCCAGATCCAATGTTCAAAGCGGTATCCTCCAACCTGCCCATTGACTCCTGGTCCTTAGACCAGACGCCCATGAGCGGAATTGAGTTCATGCTGAGCCAGAAGATCCCTTTCCCGGGAAAGATGGGACTTGCCCGGAAGATGGTTAGAAGTCTTGCTCAAAAATCTAAGGAAGACTACCACTCCATTAAGAACTTCCTCTTAAGTCAACTCAAACAGAACTACTATCAATTTTACCTCTTGCAAAAATCGATCGAGATCACCCAGGAAAACAAACTGCTGATAGAGGATTTCGCCCGCATAGCCTCTACCAAATACTCGGTGGGAAAAGGAATCCAGCAGGATGTTTTGAAAGCGCAGGTGGAGGTCTCCAAGATGATGGACCAGCTCATCGTCCTGCAGGAGAGGAAAAAAGTGGTTCAGGCAAAGATTTTAGTTCTTCTGAATAGAGATCCTCAGGATCATCTGGGAGAACCCGAAGATCTAACCTTTCGTAAGCTGGATTTATCCGAGGAGGATCTGCAGAATCTGGCGATTTCGACTAATCCGGGTTTGAGGGGAATGAATCTGCTGGTCCGGGCGTCTGAATCGTCATATCGCTTGGCTCGCCGAGAATACTTTCCCGATTTCACTTTCTCCTTGAGTTACCGACTGCGGGAGAAGGTAAGGATGGATCCTGCCAGGGGGAAAGACTTCTTCTCCGCCTCCGCAAGTATAAACGTTCCTCTTTACTTCTGGTCAAAACAGAAAAAGAAGGTGCAACAGAAATCTTTCGATTTAGAATCTTTTTGCCAGAAATACGAAGGGATGAAAAATAATCTGAAACTTGGCGTCTCCAAACTCTTTTACTCCCTGAATAGATTTAAAGACCAGATACAGCTTTATCAGACTGCCATCTTGCCTCAAGCCCAGCAATCCTTGGAGTCTGCTAAATCCGGCTATCAGGTGGGGAAGGTAGATTTCCTAACTTTATTGAACAACCAGGTGACCCTTTACAACTTCCAGATCAAATATTATCAAGCCCTGAGTTCCTACTTTATAACCATTGCCAGGCTGGAAGAGCTGGTAGGGAAAGCGTTGTTATAGAAAGGAGAGTTTTATGCAAACGGGAAAAATGAAATTGCTCAAGATGATTTTGGTGATGTTTTTGGCTATAGGGATCGGTCTGGCAGGAGGGTGGTTGATGGGAAAGAGGTCCTCCGGTCCCGGTGACTTCTCCCAGAGTGAAGGTCCATCGGCCAAACAGCTATATTCCTGTGGGATGCATCCGGATATAATTCAAGATAAACCTGGCAACTGCCCCATTTGTGGAATGAAATTGACCCCTCTTAAGGTTGCCTCCCCTGCTACCATCAAGCCTGAGGGCAAGCGCAAGATAAAGTATTGGCGAGCACCCATGGATCCGACATATATTTCCGACAAGCCAGGAAAATCGCCCATGGGAATGGACCTGATCCCTGTGTACGAGGATGAGATCGAGGAAGGTGCCATCTCCATCGACCCCATCACGGTCCAGAATATGGGTTTACGCACTGCTTTGGTCAAAACCGGCAGGCTAACTCGAACCATCCGAACGATAGGCCACATCACTTACGATGAAAAGAAGCTTTACATCATAAACGCTAAAATCACCGGCTGGATCGAAAGACTGTATGTGAACACCACCGGGTCGGTGGTGCAAAAGGGGCAGCCTCTTCTGGGAATTTACTCCCCTGAGCTGGTCAGCACGCAGGAGGAATATCTCTCCGCCCTAAAGAACTTTTTGGCACTTAAAGATAGTCCTTACCCAGAGACTCGAAAGGGAGCTTACGAACTTCTGAATTCTACCCGAAAGAGGTTGGAATACTGGGACATCGACAAGGCTCAGATCGAGGATTTAGAACAGAACGGTAAGATAAAGAAAACTTTGACCCTTTATTCACCTGCCACCGGGGTGGTCCTTCACAAAAACGCGGTGGATGGAGCATATGTAAAGGCGGGA
The DNA here is from genome assembly GCA_029933635.1 of Candidatus Zixiibacteriota bacterium. Lineage (GTDB taxonomy): Bacteria > Zixibacteria > MSB-5A5 > MSB-5A5 > SM1-73 > SM23-73-3. The sequence continues at coordinate 4,334 of JAOZNS010000105.1, forward strand.
TCAGATCTCTTTCGAATTGCAGATCTGTCCACCGTTTGGGTTTTGGCTACGATATATGAATATGAACTCCCCTATATAAAGTTGGGACAAAAAGCAAAGATGAGCTTGGCTTATCTGCCTGGAGAATCCTTTGAGGGGAAGGTTGCTTACATTTATCCCTATCTGGACCGGAAGACCCGTGATGTGAAGGTGCGCCTGGAGTTTCCCAATCCTGAATTCAAACTTAAACCGGATATGTATGCCAATGTGGTGATCGGAGCACAATTGCCGGGCGAAAGAATTCTAATTCCTGAAGAAGCGGTGATTCGCTCGGGAACAAGAGAGATAGTCTTTCTGGATATAGGAGATGGAAAATATGTTCCCCGTGAGATCACCACCGGGGTGAGCGGGGAAAAAGATGTGGTGGAGGTGAAGAAAGGGCTTCTGCCCGGCGAGATCATCGTGGGATCTGGCCAATTCATGTTAGATAGCGAAAGCAAAACTCAAGAGGCCATACAAAAGATGATCAAAGCTCAGATGGCTGGCACTCCCAGAGCTGAAACCAGATCCTCCCGAAAGGTTCAGCCACTCAGCGGTGGAGCAGTCAAAAATCTAAATCTCACCCCAGAAAAGAAGGCAAACGTTGCAGAGGAGGTTTACACCTGCCCCATGGAGGAGCACAGCCATATTCTTCAGGTGGGGCCGGGAAAATGTCCAGAATGCGGTATGCAGCTTATAAAAATAAAGTCCAATGATCACTCCCAAAGAGGAGCGAAAAGCCATGATAGCAAAGCTGATTGAATATTCCATCAGAAACAAATATATCATCTTCCTTTTGACCATATTCGTTTTTCTGGGTGGGCTGTATGCCATGCAGAACATGGCTTTGGACGCCATCCCCGACCTTTCCGATGTCCAGGTGATAATCTACACCAAATATCCTGGTCAGGCGCCCCAGGTGGTGGAGGATCAAGTTACTTATCCTTTGACCAGTGCCATGCTTTCGGTCCCTTATGCTAAAGTGGTCAGAGGATATTCGTTTTTTGGTTTCTCCTTTGTTTATATCATCTTCGAAGACGGAACGGACCTTTATTGGGCTCGTTCTCGTGTCTTGGAGTATCTGAACTTCGTCTCCGGGCGTCTGCCTCAGGGAGTTGTTCCTCAACTCGGACCCGACGCCACCGGAGTTGGCTGGGTATATGAATATGTGCTGGAGGATGAAAGTGGAAATTATGATCTCTCCGATTTAAGGAGCATACAGGATTGGTATCTGAAATACGAGCTCACCTCCGTTCCGGGCGTCTCAGAGGTGGCCTCCATCGGAGGGTATGTTAAACAATATCAAGTGGAGGTGGACCCCAACAAGCTCTTAGCCTATCGCATCCCTTTGTCCAAGGTGAAGAAAGCTTTGCGCAGATCAAATAACGATGTGGGAGGACGCTTGGTGGAGATGTCTGAGACTGAGTTCATGGTGCGGGGGCTGGGCTATATAAAATCGATTGATGATATCAAAAACGTCCCCTTAGGGGTAAGCCAAGGTGGAACGCCCATCCTTTTGAAGAACGTGGCTGAGGTTAAAATGGGACCGGAGCTTCGTCGGGGAATTGCGGAAAAAGATGGGGAGGGTGAGGTGGTCGGTGGGATCGTGGTGATGCGGTATGGGGAGAATGCTCTGGAGGTTATCAAAAATGTAAAGAGAAAACTGAATGAACTCAAAGCCGGCTTGCCCAAGGGAGTGAAAATCACACCGGTTTATGATCGCTCCGGACTGATCTATCGCGCCATTGATTTTCTCAAGGGAAAGCTGATCGAAGAAATGCTGGTGGTTTCGCTTATTTGTATTCTCTTTCTTTTGCACGCCCGAAGCGCCCTGGTGGCAATTTTCACCCTCCCTGCTGGAGTTCTGTTGGCATTCATAGTGATGAACCACTTCCACATCAATGCCAATATAATGTCTTTGGGAGGAATCGCCATAGCCATCGGTGCCATGGTGGACGCCTCGGTGGTGATGGTGGAGAATGCTCATAAACATATCGAAAGGGACCAGGGGAAAAAGGAGCATCTTTTGATAATATCCGATGCGGCCAAGGAGGTGGGGCCGGCTTTGTTCTTCTCCCTTCTGATCATCACCGTCTCCTTCCTTCCAGTGTTTGCTCTAAGCGAACAATCCGGCAGGCTTTTTAAACCTTTAGCCTACACAAAAACCTTCGCCATGGCAGCGGGCGCGCTTCTTTCTGTTACAGTCATCCCGGCTCTGATGGTGACGGTGATAAAGGGAAAGATCCTGGAGGAGAAGAAAAATCCCCTTTCCCGCTTTTTTATCTTTTTATACATGCCGGCGATCAAGTTGGTTCTGCGTCACCGGTGGCTCACCCTGCTTGGGGCTCTTTTGCTTTTAGGGATCACTTTGTTTCCCATGTCCCGACTGGGATCAGAATTTATGCCACCCCTTTATGAGGGGGATCTGCTTTATATGCCCACCACCTTTCCCGGAATATCCATCACCAAGGCAAAGGAACTTTTGCAGCAAACGGATAAGATCATCGCCTCCTTCCCTGAGGTGGAGTCGGTCTTTGGAAAAATCGGACGGGCTGAGACCGCCACCGATCCAGCTCCTCTGACCATGATCGAGACCACCATCATGTTGAAGCCGGAAAAAAAGTGGCGTCCGGGGATGACTCCAGAAAAACTGGTGGAAAAGCTGGATCAAGCCATCCAATTTCCGGGACTGACCAATGCCTGGACCATGCCGGTAAAAACCCGAATCGATATGCTTTCCACCGGAATAAAGACTCCAGTAGGGATCAAGATCATGGGAGCCAATTTGGATACGCTATCCGCCATTGGGGAGCGCATAGAGTCCGTCATCAGAAAGGTGCCGGGCACGCTTTCGGTCTATTCAGAGAGGGTGGTAGGGGGGAACTACTTAGATTTTGACATCAAAAGAGAAGAGGCAGCGCGTTATGGGCTGACCGTGGGCGATGTTCAGGATGTGATCATGTCGGCAGTCGGCGGAATGAACGTAACCCACACGGTGGAAGGGCTGGAGCGCTATCCGGTTAATGTGCGCTATCCTCGAGAACTACGGGATGATATCACCAGCTTGAAAAGAGTGCTCATACCCACTCCTGGCGGAGCACAGATTCCCATCACCCAAGTGGCAGACATAAGGGTGGTTAAGGGTCCTCCAGGAATAAAAAGCGAAAATGCCCGAAAGACCGCCTGGGTGTATGTGGATATAAAAGGAATAGATGTGGGAACCTATGTAAAAAAAGCCAAACAGGTGGTAGCCGAGGAGGTTAAGTTGCCTCCAGGTTATAACCTGGTGTGGAGTGGTCAGTACGAATACATGCAAGCGGCGGCCAAGCGCCTGAGGGTTGTTATACCTTTTACCATAGTGCTCATCTTTCTGCTTTTGTTCTTCCACTTCAAGGATATTCCTAATAGTTTGATCGTGATGCTTTCCCTACCCTTTGCTTTGGTAGGTGGAATCTGGCTTTTGTATCTTTTTGGTTTTAATACCAGCGTAGCCGTCTATGTGGGATTTATAGCTTTGGCTGGGCTGGCCGCTCAAACCGGGGTGGTGATGTTGGTTTATCTGGAGGAGGCTTATAATCGTTACAAGCTCCAAGGAAGGCTGAAAAATCACCAGAATCTCAATCGGGCCATAATTGAGGGAGCGGTGCAAAGGGTCCGTCCCAAGGTCATGACCGTTGCCACCATGATGATCGGTCTTTTCCCCATAATGATAGGGCATGGAACCGGTTCACAGGTGATGAAAAGGATAGCGTCTCCTATGGTGGGCGGACTGGTAAGTTCAGCAGTTTTGACCCTGTTGATTATCCCAGCGCTATACGCCATCATCAAAGGATGGAATTTAAAAGATCCAGGCGAAGAATAGAGTCAAATACGGCAGTTAATGGGACACACCAGCATCAAATAAAAGATAGGAGGAGAAGATGCTTTACTGTCCGGCGTGTAAAGGCAGAACTAACCCGAACAAAGTCAAGATAAAGATGCACTATCAGGGGAAAATTTATTATCCCTGTTGTCCCCTCTGTCAGGCTTAATTTGAGAGAAATCCTAAAAAATATGCGGGGAACACACAGGATAAAAAACGAAGGTAGTCGATGGTAAATGAACTGAATCGCCCATTTCGAAGAGCCGACTGATCAGGTGGGAAAAACTTGACAGCGATAATATCACAACTTAATTGGGAATTGGTTTTCTCATTAGATTAGTTGAAAAAACCACTTTTAACTGTTGGGCCTGGAGACTAAATAATGAAACATACAAACCAGCTCAGTAAGCCCCAAACATAAAGGGAGTCGGCAGGCAGGCGAGATTTTCTCACCTTGCTTCTGGGTGGATCGCTTTTGGTTACTGCTCTTACCGCGGTCTGGGGTCTAATTAAATTCATAAGTCCAACCCGAACTGAACCCGGCTCAACTGGTTGCTTTAAGAAATCTGATTCCCAAAAAAGCGGGCAAACAGGTAGTTTTTGGAAATAAACCAGTATGGGTGATTCACAACAGAAAAGGAAATTACAAAGCATTCTCAGCCATCTGCACCCATTTGGGCTGTATCACCGAGTGGCAGGCGGATAAACAGATCTTCTTCTGTCCCTGCCATGCTGGAATTTTTGATT
>JAOZNS010000106.1:0-6401 GCA_029933635.1 Candidatus Zixiibacteriota bacterium
AGAAAGCCACAAATAATCAGGAACTCTCTTGCTTAGGTCCTCAAGCACCCTAACCCAGACGGCTCTATTCTTATCCAGGGTTTCTATTGCGGACATTCTCTTCAAAACTTTATCTTTAAGATCGGTTAGAGCGTCCACCAATTCAATCTTCTGTTTAAGTTGATTGACCTTTATCTGGGCCTCAGCGATTTTTTCATCTAAACCTTTAAGCTTGATGGTTTGAAGAATGCTGGCGGTAAGAATCAACACTGCCAAAATTCCGACCAGCCCAGCCACTAAGGTTAAGTTTTTATCTAAGGTAATACCTTTTCTTTTTCTCCTAAGCTCTCTGGGAAGCAGATTTATTTCGATTCTGGCCATCTCTATTTTGCCTTTCTTGAAGCTAACCCCACCGAGACAGTCAAAAGTGGTGCAATCCTGTCAGGCTGAACATCCTGAAAGATCTCTGGATCATATTCTATGTTTCTTAAGGGATTGGCTATCTCGATAGGAATATTCAATTTTGACTGAATAAATTCAGGCAGGAATGGAATCAAAGCTCCCCCACCAGACAGAACGATCCAATCCACCTGAGGCACATTGGCTGTAGACTTAAAATAGGAAAAAGCTACCTCCAGGCCTGAAAGCAGTTCTTCTGAAGCTGTAACTACTGTCGCTTTTAGCATGTCTTGATCGATGGAGGTTCCCATCTCTCCTTTGATGGTTTTCATCGCCAGATCTTGATTGATGCGGAACTCTTTCATTATGGCATTATAGATCAATCGTCCTCCGCTGGCTAAATCCCTAGTGGAATGGAATGTGCCATTTTTAAGGAAGGTCATGCTGGTAGTATCAAACCCGAGGTCCATTAAGACGATCACCTTCTCCGGATCAATTTCATAATTAATGTCATATGCATTCAGAATGGCAAAAGCGTCGGTGTCCACTATCACAGGTCTTAAGCCCGCATCTGTAACCAGCTCAACATAAGAGTTTAGAAACTCGTTTCTGGCGGCAACTAAAAGGACATCCATCTTTTTGATATCCTCATGCACCCCCACGATGTGATAGTCCATGGTCACATCTTCAACGTCAAAGGGACTTCTTTGTTCTGCTTCAAATAAAATAGCCTGCTCTGCCTCTATCCCACTTTTCTGATCCATGGTGATCCTATCGGTGATCACGCCGTGTCCTGAAATGGATATGGCCACCTCCTTTAACTTAGGATCACACTGTTCCACCAAGCTCTGGAGATTAAAGATGATGGTGTCTTTATCCTTGATCTCCTCATCGACTATGATCTCTAAGGGTAGTTCCCTCATTCCCAAGGAGGTCAGGGCAAAACTTCCTGATCTTTCCTCCAGCTTCACCAGTTTAATGGAGGAAGCACCAATATCCAAACCAGCGACTATCCTTCCTTTTCTACCGAAGATCATAACAGAGTCTCTTTCTATTTTGTTTTTCCCATTTAAACTGATAGCTGATAATTTAACACTATTTGTCTTTTCGGCTGAAATTTTAAAAACCTTAAGCTGGTATAAAAATTTTTAAAATACAAAAAATTAAAGGTGCGGTTTCTTGGCAATGCTCACTTTATAAATACAATCGACACTCAGGTGAATGAACTTGATTGCTTTTAAGTATAAATCTAAAATTTCTTTTGCGGGTTAAACCACCTCCTTCAGGTCGAGTCTATCAGACAAACTCAAAAATAGAATTTCTCTTGTAATGTCTTTCAGCCTATGACTACGGTGGCTTTATCCAAGGAAGAAGAGATATGGGTGTGCCGACTATCATTTTTTTCTGGCGGAGGTTGAAAAACCGGGTGGTCGAACAAAACAGATTCAAACTCAAAAAAACCAGCAGGTCAAAAGGTCAAAGCAGAAAGATAATTGAAACCAAAAACTAAAGATAAGAGGAGAGCTCGACCAGGGATAGGATTGGTTCGATCTAATTTCAAAAAACTAAAGTTGAAAGATGATGGAGTAAAAGGCTTAAAGAATCCTCCACTTCTCAGGAGGACTTCTTTTTGGGGAAAAACTTTTTTACTTTGCTGTTAGCCTTCCTGCAAATATTGGTAGGTAAGCTTCACCCTTCCGGTGGAGGCTAATACATCTACGTCCGCCTGTTCATTACCTTGGCTATCGCTTATAATCACATTCCCGGAACAGCTGGCACTCCCATCAGGTTTGAAAACGATGGTGTTGTCGGTAAGGGAGGAGGAATAGAGGAGTACATCCTGATCCAAACTAACCGTCTTAATAACTGAGTCCCCAGCATCATAGGTGAACAGGCTGGGATTTACCTTATCCTTGAACATAATGTATTGGTTTTGACCTAAATCGAAATAGAGTCCAAACTGCGTCCTTTGTGCAATTGCATCTGATCTTGCCAGTCGCAGGTCCGAGACTAAGTCCCGGCTTTTATTTTTGAATTTCAAACGTTTCAGCACATCTCCAAATTCAGGGGCGGCCATGGCAACGATAACCCCAAGCACAACCACCGCTATCATCAGCTCCAGTAAGGTGATGCCTCTGTGATTGTTGCACCTCATGTTTTTCTCCTCAAACTGGTTTTAGTATGTCTTATGCACAATGTTCCTTTTTTCATAATGAGCAAACTTTTTGCCGAACTAATGATTTTACACCTTTCTTATCGGAGGATGCAAGACGCTGAGAACAAAGACGTTTGGTGCTTGATTTCCTTTCATTTGATTTTGGCTCAGACGAAGAGAATCTCTTGGACAAATAAACATAGAGTCGAATCGACAGATTATGGGAAAAATCCCATACTCATTCGCTCAATAAGAATTAGTGTTTTGAAGTTGCCTACAGGTGTGAATCATACGGTGCATACCGCAGAATCCAAAGGTTAGTTCGGGGTGCCCTCACCCTGAACCAGAGATTCGTATGAATGCATACGCATCTTGCGGAGTAAGAGCTTGCCCTGAGGACGCAGGCCGAAGGGTACCCCGCAACAACAACGCTTCTGTCGATTTTGAACTTATTCGCACCCATACCCGGGTTTGGAACCACCTTTGAAAAGATAATTTAACAACCAGATCACATCTCCCAGGTCAACTATCCCATCACAGTTGGCGTCCCCGGCTGTCAAAGGTTGGGGAGGAGGTCCACCCCTGAACAGATAATTTACAAGATATACCACATCGCTTATGGTGACCCTTCCATCTCCGTTGGCATCCCCGCGAATGCCTGGCTCCGGGAAGGCACTTATTTTAAGTAAATACAAATCACTGAGACCATATGGATCGGCGGTCGCTCCCACCACTATATAACTCCCATCTGAGGTCTGTTGAACATCATACCCCACATCACCACCACTACCTCCAAAAATTCTGGTCCAGAGAGTATCGCCCTCTTGGTTGGTTTTGATTACATAGATGTCATTCTCATAACCAGATTCCTCCCTTTCGACCAAGCCGACCATTATATAGCCCCCATCATAAGTTTGCCGCACGGAAAAAGCCCAGGCTAAGTAATATCCACCATACATTTTGATCCACTCGGTGTTTCCGTTTGCATCGGTCTTGATCAGGGGGACGTAACAATCTCCAGTTTGCCCGCTTATGCTGAATCCGGTTACAACATATCCTCCATCGCTGGTTTGCCGACAGGAGGTGCCCAGATTCCAGAAACTTTCTTCGGGGAAAAAGGCTCTGGTCCAGAGGGTATCTCCCCGGGAATTGGTTTTGATAAGATAGATATTGTGGTATCCGGGATGACCAAAAGAGGTAGTATAGCCAGCCAGAATATAGCCTCCGTCTGAAGTTTGTTCCACCCAATAACCATGTTCATCCTGAGTTCCCCCATATGTCCTGGCCCACTCAACCTGACCTATAGAGTCCGTTTTGATCAGATACACGTCCCAAATGAATGGAGCACACCTTGTGGATCCAACTACAATGTATCCACCGTCTGAGGTCTGCCGACCTTTTATACCAACATCCCAATCACTTCCCCCATAGGTGCTGGTCCACATGGTGTCCCCATTGGAGTCAGTCTTAATCAGATAGACTTGAATAGCGGAACCGTATGAGGTGGTCCAGCCTGCTACAATGTATCCTCCATCCCGGGTCAGCCGCACTGAATTACCTTGATCCCAGCCCCACCCTCCATATGTCTTAGTCCAGAGAGTATCTCCTCTGGCGTCGGTCTTGACCAGATAGACTTGAGCTGGAGTACCTTGAAACCATGTTTCTCCAGCCGCAATATAACCTCCATCAGAAGTTTGACAGACTCCGGATCCACCAGCGGCTCCGGTGCCGCTGTAAGTCCTGAACCACAGAATGTCTTGGCTCCAAGCATCACTAGCTAAAAGAAGCACCAGAACTATGACGAGCAGACCTAGATAAAAACCAGATCGTGAGACAAACAATAAAAAAAGAAATCTGCACATAAGTCCCCTCTATGCTTTCAACCAAGCAGATGATTCATAAAAGATATGTTCACTAAATCCTAAAACAGCTTCTATTTAAGAGTAATTTCGATCCAAAGAAGAACTTAGCCAAATAGTTAAGTATCCATAAGAATGCAATTTTCGAATGCACTCAATCAATGATAACTCCAAAAATTCATCTTTCTGAGTTTAAGCTGAGGAGATCACCCTGTTATGTGATGGACAGGGTGATCCCCACTCTCCATTCTCCTACTTCCTAAAAGCAGGGGCACTCAGGTTGCCCGGGGCGATTCACACAGATGTTAATCTGTTGAGCATTATGCCCATCCCAAATGCCGTAATAAGTCTGGCAGCCATCGCTGACTATATACAAACCTGCCTCTTCTCCTTGCGCGGAATTATAGTTTTACTGCATCGGCATTTCTTAATGCCGATGCAGTCTCTGTGCTTACTATAATAACTTGAATGGAGCTAATATAAATTAATAGCACAACCTCCCCTTGTCAAGCCCTTGTCAAGCAATTTTTTGATGCTACGTTAAAAAGTGTCTCCTTCTATCTGGCATCTACAATTAGAGAAACAAAAACAATTGACAGATCGTGATTTTTACGTAAATTAAAGAAGGAGTAGCTCAGAAGTCTATTTACCAGATTTTTTGAAACTCCTGCTTGGGCTCTGTTTTATGACATGGCGACTAAAGATTTTCGGCTGTTTTGCTGATCCTTATAAATAAAGGAGCAGTAATCATGTTAACTTTTTCTTTCTTCAAAAGGTCTGCGTTATTCTTTGTTATCCTTTGCCTGGTTGGTGGAATGAGCGCCCGGATAAGTGGTCAGCCCCCACCACAGCCCAAATTTGTTTTTCCTAAGGAGAATCCGGTCATCTCAGAGAAATTCAGGCAACATTTGGAAAAATTGGGTCCGCAAGAAAAGGTGAAGGTTTGGGTTTTCTTCACGGACAAAGGGTTTAAGGACCTGGAGGGTTACCAATCGGCTGTAGCTCAGGCGGAGAAAGCTTTAACCTCCAGAGCCGTCTGGAGAAGATCCAAAACCATGAAGCCAACTTTGGTTGACTTTCATGATCTTCCGGTGAATCAGACTTATATTGACCGATTGCAGAATTATGAAGTCAAGTTGAGGCAGAGAAGCAGATGGTTGAATGCTGCCAGCTTTGAGACTTTAGTGGGCGAGCTGGAAAAGATATCCAAATTGAGCTTTGTCCGATCCATAAAACCGGTTTTAGGAGGAAAGAGAAAACCAATCAGAATAGAAGCTCCTTCCCAGGCACCGCTTCAGGGAAAGGGTTTGTTCGATCTGAATTACGGTGCCTCTTACTCTCAGCTTCAACAGCTAAATATTCCGGCGGTTCATAATCTGGGATATTATGGGCAGGGTATAATCGTTTGCATGATGGATACCGGCTTCCGCAAAGATCACCAGACTTTTCAGTTAGCTTATTCAGAGGGGAGGGTTTTGGCGGAATGGGATTTCATCAACAATGATGGTAACACTCAGAATGAAGCAGGAGATCCGCCAACGCAACACAATCATGGCACCTACACTTGGTCAACCTTGGGCGGAGCTTCAGAGGGAAACCTCTATGGTCCGGCATATGGAGCTTATTTCATCTTGGCAAAGACGGAGGATGTCTCCATGGAAGAGCCAATTGAGGAGGATAACTGGATGGCTGGAATGGAGTGGGCCGACAGTATAGGAGCTGATATCATCTCCAGCTCCTTAGCCTATATCGATTGGTACACCTACTCCGATCTGGATGGAAATACTGCGGTCACCACGGTCGCCGCAGATATAGCCGCCGAACGGGGAATTGTGGTCTGCAATGCCATGGGAAACAGTGGACCTTCAAGCGGAACCCTGATGGCTCCCGCAGATGCGGACAGCATCCTCGCCTGTGGGGCAGTCGATGGAAGTGGAGATATCGCTTATTTCAGCTCCCGGGGACCCACCTATGATGGAAGGATCAAACCAGAGGTATGTGCCAGAGGT
>JAOZNS010000106.1:6411-8960 GCA_029933635.1 Candidatus Zixiibacteriota bacterium
TCCACCCGATGCGCTGACCCTTACGATGTTAATGGATACACCTATGCCAGCGGAACCTCACTTTCCACTCCCCTCATCGGAGGTGCGGCCGCTGTGATTCTTTCCGCACATCCTGAGTGGACACCCATGCAGGTCAGGGAAGCCATGATGGAAAGTGGCGATCACTCCTCGTCTCCAGATAACGCTTATGGCTGGGGCGTGCCCGACATTTTAGCCGCCATCCAATACTCCTTCTATCTTACTGGAGATGTGACCGACGATAACAAAATCGATTTATCCGATGTGGTCTACCTTGTCAACTATCTTTTCAGAGATGGACCTCCTCCCTCTCCTCTGTTTCTGGGAGACGTCAATTGCGATGAGGCAGTTGATGTGGGCGATCTAGTTTATCTGATAAACTACCTGTATGAGAATGGAACTGAACCATGTTCACACTAGTCTAAACCATAGACCTGTTTTTTTTCAAAAAGCGATCCTGACAAAAGTGATTTTCTGACTTTAATGGATCTGTTTTTATCTCCCTTCTCAATTATCTTTTAACTGAAATTTGCTATAAAATAAGTGTCAAAACAAACTCTTTAGTTGAATCTATGATCTTTCTATATATTGTGGGATTCTTTAGCCTGACCAAGTAGGAACATCACCTTAGGCTCCTAAAACACTCCCAATCTTTATAAACCTCAATTTTACTTGAATGGAGGTTAGCCATGCGACTTCTGGTAAAAAGACAGTTGAGAGGTGGTAGATATTTTGTCTGCTTTAAGAGCGCAGGTTTCAATCGAGATGAAAGAAGGAGGATAAAAAGATTTGGCATGCCCTATGTCGATTTGAGGGCAGAAGGTCTGGGGATATACAGGCTGGATCAGATAGATTTCTGCCTTATTTGCGTCAGCTCAGACCAAGCAGAAAATATGATTAAAAGCATTAGAGAAAATATCAGAGCTGAGCTGGATAGGCTTTTGGTCCGGAAGGGCAAATTTTCTGGCGAGAGTATAGTAAAAGCTCTGAGGAGGGAAAAAATGTTGACTTTCGGGCTGGCGTGCACCTTCGTGCTCCTTTTGATATCTGCTCATAGGGGTATAATCTCATCACATCAGATTAATGTTCAACCAGAAGGATCTTTTGGGTCAGCTCATTCAGAGTGCAACAAGGCTTCTGCTATCTTTGCCGGTGAACTCGCCCCTTTGGAAGAGGTCAGAGGCTCATTACAAGATTCAACCACTAAATTGGAAAAGGACTCCACCCGATATGAGGGACCCCATGACCGGTTTAACCCTTCGATAGGAAAAACAAGCTCAGCTCTGTCTCCCATGGTAAAGCCAGATTTCACCCTCACGGCCCTGCCTGGAACGTTGATGGTGGATTCGGACTGGGACTCCGACATTACTGGTTTGAAGGAAAAAAGCTCTTCTGAGAACTTCAAGCTGATTCTAACCCCAGTGGGAGGATTCGGGGGACCTGTAACGTTAGGATTTACAGGTTTTTCTCCCTCGGTTAAATGTTATTTGTATCCAAAGCGAATAAAAAAACTTCCTGGCAGTGCAACTTTACTTATCTCCCTTGCACCTAAAAGCCCGCCTCAAATTTGTTGCAAGATAACTGTGATTGCTCGGGGTCAAACGTCCAGTGGAGAACTTATTACCCACGAAAAAGAATTGGTGTTAGCCATCCGCCAGAAGTCATCTTACCGAGGACCGGTTTGGCATGTATCCCCCCAAGGGAGCGACCAATCGGGCGATGGCCAATGGGGATCACCCTTCAGAACGATCCAGAGGGCTATAGATTGTTCATCGCCTGGAGATACTGTGCTGGTGGAAAGGGGTATATATCGGGAGAATTTGAATATCCGGAAAAAAGAAAACATAATCATAGCCAGTCATTTCATTTACGACAAGGAAAGATCGACCATAAAATCTACCATCATTGAGGCAAAAGGACCTGGTTGGGTAGTTACCGTTGGTCAGAGTAAACGAATCACCCTGTGTGGCTTTACCATTCAAAATGGTAAAAGTGGCGATCTTGGCTATGGCGGAGGGGTATACTGTTATAACTCCAGCATCAACATTTTTGATAACATCATAGCTCGAAATGAGAATCGTTCAGGTTATGGAGCGGGCATATTTTGTTACGCCTCAGAGCCCCATATCTTACGCAACCATATAATTGAAAACCACAATTACGATGGTTCCGGAGCAGGTATATGTTGTTACAAATCCAACCCCGATATTGTGCACAACGTTATAAACCGCAATTTCTCCAGCGGTGGAGGCTCGGGAATCCATATTTTATATGCCACCCAAGCCAGGATAATTCGTAACCTTCTGTATGGCAATTCTGGTTCCTCAACCATCGTTTTATTCAGCCCTGATAGCACTGGCGATTTTAAGGTGATCAACAACACCATCAGCCATAATCAAGCTGATGCTATCAAATACTCTGGTGGCATCTGGTCCTTTGAGAGCAATATAATCACCCTGAATGAAGGTTATGGACTGTTCACCCTTGATGGTGTGGCTCGTTTATTATACAACGACATCTGGGGAAATGGC
>JAOZNS010000319.1 GCA_029933635.1 Candidatus Zixiibacteriota bacterium
CTCTCAAGAAGCAGAAAGAAGGACATGGTGAGCGAAGAAAAAGATTAGAGCAAAAGAATTTCTCAAACGATTTGTCTGTAGCTCAAGGAGAGAAGGGGGGACGAATCTTAAAATTCGTCCAGACAGCGGTCAGTTAACTTCTGCACGGCCCCTGTTATATCCACTCAATATGGACTGGATCCTGCGGATATTCAAAAGATAACAATTCCGCAGGATTCAGATGAAGAAAAAATAGCAAAACACAATTTTCACTTTTTCATTTGAATCCTGCGGAAAATGCGAAAGAACCAAAAGTCTACCGTCTGTAAACCGGTGGTGGGAAATGGCTCGAATGAAATTTTAAAATCTCCACCAGACGGTCATAGATGAAGTTATCATGTCCAGCCGGATAATCTGGATATCCGCTATATTCGATATAGGTATGTTCCTTTCCATAAAGTGAGAGGAGCTGGCTGAATGCCCTGGTGCCTTCATACAGCTCTAACTCATCCTGATCTCCGCAGTCTAAGTAGATGCTCAAATCTCCGAAGGCCTCATGGTCATTGGTCAGCCTGGTCTTCAGGTCGTGAATAAGCCATCTGTTCCAGATGGAAGAACCAGGCGGGATGGTCCTGGTTGAGTCGAAGGGCAAATCCACACCGTAACTTTGCCCGGCTATATTAAAGAGAGGGAAATAGTTGGCTGTTTCCGGGTCCGCCGGGTCATGAGGAGAAAAAGCAGCCGCCATGGAGAAAATAAGCTGGCTATAAGTTTTGTCCGGATGGAGCGAGTCAGACCAAGGACTAAGGCTTTTGTAGCTGGAATAAGAAAAGTCATCCGGGGATATGCCATTCTCCTCAAAAACTTTATCTATCATCTCTCGGGTCAGAAATGACTCAAAAGATACAAAAGGGCTCATGGCGCTTACTGATTGGAAGAGAGTGTCATACCTCATGGCAATGCTGAGTGCACCATAACCCCCCATTCCCAATCCACTTATGGCTCTGTATCTTGGATCAGGTATATACACATCCCCGGGCTTGTTAACCACGGTATGGAAATTTTCATCTATCACCGAGGTTAACTCCTCAACTATGTAATCTTCATATTGACCCAATAGGTCAGAGTTAACGTAAAATGTGCCCCCACGTTGTTTTTTCAAGGCGTCGCTGGCCAAAGCAAGCGAGGAGGCATCAGGCATCACAATTATCATGGGTTGAATCTGCTCCTCTTCGATCAATCGATCAGCTATTTGTGCAACCTTATACACCCCTACAAAGGTCGAATAATCACCTCCGAAATCGTGCAGTAAATATAGCACTGAGAAACCTTCCCCGATCAGCCCGGGCTGATGAAGGTTAGGGTCATACATCGGAGGAAGATATATAAAGACATCTCTTAAGGCTGGATCCTCAACCAGATTGCCTTCCAAGCTCTCAAAGACCCTGTCAAATCGCCAGGGATCGTGATATAAATATCGGGGCCGGAGAGGATTCTCTCTTTTGCCACAGCTGACAAAAAGCGAAAGGGTTAAACTTGCCAGAAAAAGACCTAAAAATACCTTCTTCATGCTATCTCCTTTTTTTCTGTTTTATGGTTAAATCTAAACTTAAAAGCGGTAGGTAAACGATAGTCCAGAACAATGGAAAATCATCTTGTATTCTCCTGGCAAATTGTCAAAACGACCGTCACCATTTACATCCTGAAGCGTGGTCACGTCTCTTTTTTTATGCGTTACCAGTTGATAATCATAACCGAATTCAAATGAATTTATCTGGTAGGAAAGTCCCACATTGAAGCTGTGCTTATCTCCCACGTCGGGGATCAACAGGGTGAAGGTGTTATCGGGAATGGGAGATTGTTCAAAGAAGTAGCCTCCCCGCAGGAACAACCCCTCTTTTAAGATATACTCTCCGCCCAAACTGAATTTGACTATGTTATCCCAGTTGAAGGGCATCTTTGTATCTCTCACCTCAAGGAAGATGGTGTCCTGTTCTCCGGGCGTTAAAATCATATCCTCGATGTCCAGATAATCCAGCTTAGACCAGTTGACCGAACTTATATCACAGGTCAGGGTGAGTTTCTCAATGGGTTTGAACATCACTCCAGCACCAACTTCACCTGCCAGAGGGAGAGTGGTTTCGAAATCACCATTTCTATAATAGATGGTGCCACCCCTGATCTTCGATTCGGAAATGGGAATTACCGGGAGATACATCTCCAAGTCAAAGGTTCCGGAAAGATCGATGTCGATCGGGCTCTGGTAAGAAAATCCCAGTTGGAATTTGGGGCTGGCCTTATAC
>JAOZNS010000320.1 GCA_029933635.1 Candidatus Zixiibacteriota bacterium
CATCTAAGTATTTCTGAAGCCTCGGCTTAATACCGGCATAGAGCGGAAATCAGGCGAAAAGGAGATAAAAATTGAAAATTAGTCCCCTCCTCCCCATCATCTTTCTTCTTTGCTTTGCTTGCGCCTCGTACGGTGTGAAGAAAAACACAGATCAGGAGCAATTTGTTTCTCCGGGTTTGGTGAAGGGTCTTAAATTAGTTAAAATCATCGGCGATGAAAAGCTGGGCTCTTCTTCTCTTTATCTGCCAACCGGGATTGCTATCGATCTTCTGGGAAATATCTTCATTACCGACACGGGCAATGATCGGGTGGTCAAGTGCGACAAAGAGGGGAGGTTTCTTGTGGAGACAGGGGGCTTTGGTTGGGAAGCCGGAGAGTTCAATCGACCCACTTACGTCGCCACGGATAATGGGCTGAATGTATACGTAGTTGACGCCCAGAACAAACGAATACAGAGATTCGATCACAACCTTAACTTCGTCTCCACCATCGAAATCAAAGAAGAAGGCGGTTTCTCGGGATTCGGCTTGCCAGAGGGGATAGCAATCACCTTCTCCGGTGAAATCCTTGTGTCCGATATCGAAGGAGATTTTCTCATCAAATTAAATAGTTTCTTCGAATATGAGAGGAACTTTGGAGGTTTCGAGAATATAGGGGGAGGCTTGCGTGACCCTGTGGGAGTTTCCGTCAGCCAGAATGGAGAGGTTTACGTGGCAGACTCACAGAACGATCGGGTGGCGGTCTTCGATGCCTTTGGAAATTTTATAAAAAGTTTCGGAGAAAAAATCTTAGAGAACCCCAAGGGAGTAATAATTGGGCAGGATCAGCTTATTTATGTGGCTAACACAGGTAAAAACAGCCTGGTTATATTCGATCCGAATGGAAATTTGATATCAGAATATGGAAACTCAGGATGGGGTATGGTAAATTTGTCCAAACCCACTGACCTTAAGTTGGGAAAAGAAAACAGACTTTTCGTGGTAGATTCTTTAAACAATCGAATTTTGGTTTTCGAACTTTTAAGATAAAAGTTTTGGTTTTTTAAAATAGTTGCTTGAGCCTAAGCCTATGATACAGGTATCGATCTTAGGATTTTGTGGAAAATCAAGACTTCGGCGATCTTTTACCTCACCCCCTTTGTCTCCTTCTCCATTTAAGGGAGAAGGGGAAGGGTTTGAGGTTATCAAACTTTTGCCATGGCTTTTGCGAACTTCGCTAATTTTGCTCCTTTTTTCATCTTTCGCCAATCCCGGTCTTGCCCAGGCTACCGAGGAATCAAATCTCACCGCCAGAGTGGTGACTTATCTTGTAGGCAATGGAACCGTTGGACCCTATCAACTTAAGGACTACTTCATTTTGGAAGGGACGGAGAGGGTCAAAAAAAAGGGTCTTTTCCTTAAACGGGATCATCACTATTCACTTGATTATAATCATGGCCAAATCATCTTCTCTGCTCCTCTTTATCCTAATGATACCCTTCAGATCAATTATGAAAAGCTTAATCTCAACTTGAGAAGCAAGTATTTCCACCGGGAGCTTGTATTTCGGGGTGATCAGCATGGATCATCTAAATTTAATTTATCCCAGGGGAAAAGCGCAACCGGAATAAAAAACAGGAAATGGAGTTTCTTACCCAAGAAAAGCTCTTCGGATTTGATTCTCTCCGGAAGCAAAACCTTTTCGCTCGAAGTTGGATCGGCACGGGATCTTTCGCTGAAACAGGGCTTATGGCTTTCGGCAAAGGGAAAGGTGACCCGGGATCTGGAGATTTCACTTCAGCTTTCAGATCAGAATCTGCCCGCCACCCCGGAGGGAAACACCAAAAGGTTGGAGGAGTTGGATAAAGTGCAGATTTTGGTCAAATCCCCCAACTTCTCCGGCACACTGGGAGATTATTACCTCAAATCTTCAGGATCTGAGCTGTCTTTCTACGAAAAGAAGCTTAAGGGGATCATGGCAGAAGCCACAGCCGGGAAGACTTCTGTTTCTTTTGCCTTAGCTTCATCTAAAGGAGAGTATTTCACCAATAGGTTTCTGGGGGAAGAGAACAAACAGGGTCCTTATCAGCTAAGGGGTAAAAGTGGAGAGACAAACATAATGATTTTGCCCGGAACTGAACGGGTGTGGGTGGATGGAGAAAAGATGCAACGCGGGTCAAATAACGATTATACCATTGATTACAACCGGGGCGCCATTCAGTTTACTCCCCGGAGATTGATCACCTCAGATTCACGTATAACCGTGGATTTTGAATACTCGGAGGAGAGTTACCAAAGAGATTT
>JAOZNS010000107.1:0-6916 GCA_029933635.1 Candidatus Zixiibacteriota bacterium
ACTCCCGGCTGATAATAGCCCGGATTGGTGGGATCGAAACCACAGGTCAGATAAAGGATGTGCAGACTATCTTGATAATCATAACAGATGGAGACATCATTAAAACCTCGCTCGTTACCGCCGCACCCAAAGTCAGTCAGGTTGTATACGTCCGGAGGCCACTGACTTCCGTCAATCCATTCATTTCCATTCTCCATAGATTCGAAGTAGCACACATCACTTAGATAATCGCAACTTCCGTCACAGGTGGGTTTAAGATAAGCAATAGCTACTCTACGGGAACCTGGAGCTGGAGAGACCGTAACCACCGGCGTGATGGTGCAGGCAGTATCAAAATGACTGATCACATTAACGGGTGGATTGGAGTAGTTGGTATTTGCATTGATGACATAGCTTGTTGTGGCTCCATTCACGTAGCTTTCGCAGATCATGGTGGTAAGATCGTTCGGGCTTATCCGACAACGCTCATATGCCATCAAAACTCGCAATGGACCTGTGCTTGCTTCGGTCATCACCACATGGATATACACGGGTCCTTTGCCTCATCGTAATAAATATCACCTTTGGGCCACAGTCCTTCAGCACCGGAGAGGTATCCAGCTATGGTATCCGGAATGTCAAAATGCAGGGGATACCCTCCACTACAAAGTTCCTCCTCCATGGTGATCATACTATTCCAGGGAGGATCTTCAACCGTGCCTGCGGTGCGGTGGTGAATTATCACCGATCTGCCATCAGGCATACGGAGCTGATTGCTGTAACCCGCATTTATGTTGGGCCCGCCAGCCGCATGATTCTGATTTGTGTAAAATTCAGTGTTGGGATTAAAACAATTAGCATCAACCCAGCGGTCAGCACCAGGATAGGGAGCATCACAAAAAGTCTAGGAGAAGTGCCGATAACCACCAGAGGTCACCGAGATCATCCGACCCACGGAGCCGTTCTTCTGGAAATCATACCAAGTGTGCCTAGTTTGATCATGTCGAATGTAGGGACCGTTTTCATCGTAGAAGTTGGTGTGAGTGCCCAAACTGTCTATACAAGCTAGATGTTCATCCTTTGTCCCAAAAGCAGAATACTTGGATACCGGTAGAACCAGACCCAAATCATCTTCAGAGCCACCACAACGAATGTCTTCAGAGATGTGTCTTGCCTTTGGCTTTCGGTTAACGGTCGCAGAAAACCCCTCCAGCACCAAGATCACTCCGCACATACAGATACCTAAAAGAAGTGTGAGAAGCTTAATCCGCATTTTCCCCTCCTCCTTGAGGAAAAGACTAAGACCTAATAAAACATTAAGACAATTTCAATTGATATAGAATGTAATTACCAAGAAGAAAAGATTCCTTTTCCCCTACTCGAGCTTAGTATACCCCTTCATTGTTAGGATAACTTAGGCATCAATGAAAGTCAAGCAAAAATATATTAAAAGGGGTCCCATGCACCGGGTATTCCGTTTCTAAATTAATTGATTCAGGCGAAGTGGAATTTGGGATCCGGAAAGCGAAAAAGCAAGAGAGCTTGAGGATAGTTGACCTTATTGACCGATCTGATACTCTTTTATTTTGTAAAGAAGTGAGCGATAGCTTATCTCCAGAAGCTTGGCCGCTTTTCTTCTATTCCAGTTGGTTTTGTTTAGTGCTTGGGTTATCAATGCTTTCTCCTCCGCCGCCACGGCTGAACCTACTCTTTTTTTCAGAGAGAAGCTATCCATCTGGGAGGCAGAATCGGTGGAGATACGGGGAGAAGTTGAATCAGCCGAATGACGTTTGATCGTATCTAAAACTACCTTTTCGTCCTCCCTCACCACCATCTGCTTGATTATGTTTTCTAACTGCCTTACGTTTCCGGGCCAATCGAAGTTCTGCAAAAGCTCGATGGTGGAGGAGGAGAGGGGATGGTATTTTTTGTTATACAATCTGGTATATTTCTGAAGGAAGTGTTCGATCAAAAGGGGGATGTCCTCCCTTCTTTCCCTTAGTGGAGGCAGGTTTAGGGTAACCTCATTCAGACGATAGAACAGATCCTCTCTTATTGTCCCTTCTTTCAAAGCTTTCTCCAGATCACGATTGGTCGCACAGACGATTCTAGTGTCCACTTTAATGGTCTTTATTCCGCCCACCCGCATGAACTCATATTGCTCCAAAACCTGAAGCAGTTTGGATTGTAACTCCAAGGGCATATCTCCGATCTCGTCCAAGAAGATGGTCCCCTTGTTCGCCATCTCGAACCTTCCTGGCTTGGTCTTATGTGCGCCGGTGAATGCTCCTTTTTCATATCCGAAAAGCTCTGCTTCTAGAAGTTCTCTGGGAATGGCAGCACAATTCACCTTGACGAAAGGTCCATTTTTTCGAGCTGAGAGGGTGTGAAGCATTCTGGCGACGATCTCCTTGCCAGTTCCAGATTCGCCTCGAATCAACACGGTCAGCTCACTATCGGCCACCTGCTCAATTACCGCCTTGATCTGAAGCATGCTGAGACAATCTCCGATCAGCTCCTCATGCTGGGATTTTGCCTTCAACTCCGACCGCAGATGATCCAGCTCCTGCTTCAGTCGATTCTTCTCCAGCACGCTCTGAATATGTAGCTCCACCTCTTTGACGTCAAAAGGCTTGTTGATAAACTCGGAGGCGCCTCTTTTGATCGACTCCACCACGTTCTTGGTCTCGCCATGTCCGGAGAGCATGATCACCTCGGTGGGACGATTCATGGATTTGATTTTTTCTAAAACCTCCAGACCCTCCATCCCCGGCATCTTTATGTCTAAAAGAACTAACTCGGGGCGGGCTTTGGAGACCATCTGCAGACCCTCCAGCCCATCTTTAGCAGAAAGGATATCGTAGCTGTCTCCCAATCCCTCGCTTAAAATCCAGGAGACCTTGGGATCATCGTCGATCACCAGAATCTTTATCTTCTCTTTTTCCATGCTTCTACCTGCACCTTCGTTTCTCTATACCTTGCTCTTCTTCTTATTAAGCTTTTTCTATTATCGGCAAGAATCTAAACTCATAAAGGAACCTCATCGTTATTCGTTTCTCTTGTTACACCCCCACACTTCCAACCTGCTCATATGACTTTGATCCGAAGAACCAAAAATGTTAGACTCGGGGCAGGTCCACAAAAAAGCTGGTGCCCTTTTTGGGCTGACTTTTCACTGAAACGTAGCCACCATGTGCCTTCACGATTCTCTGCACCACTGCCAAACCCAAACCGGTGCCTTCCTTTTTGGTGGTAAAATAACGATCAAAGATTCGGTTTAGGTTCTCCGGGGGAATTCCACATCCACTATCCGCTATGATTACCCTGACGAACTCCCTTCCTTCCTTAGGGTTCTTATAGATTGAGTTGCTCACCCTCAATTCTCCGCCTTGAGGCATAGCTTCCATGGAGTTAAGAATTATGTTCAAAAAGACCTCCATCATTTGATTTTTATCAGCCAAGACAGTGTGACCTTCCTTATACTCCTTTTTTAATGCTATGTGCCTGGTGACCAGATCTTGCTCCACCAGCTTCAATGCTCGATCAAGGATCGAGACTATGTCCCTTTTTTCCATCTCATATTTGTAGGGATTGGAGAAGTTGACGATCTCCTTTACCAGCTCATCCAAGCGAAAGATTTCCTCCTCCACTAAATTGAAGTATTTTTCTTTTTCCTTAGCCTTAGACCACCTCTCCCTTAAAAGTTGGAGAATCCCTCTGATGTTGGTTAAAGGCTTTTTCAGATCATGAGTTATCTCTGACACCAAGTTTCCCATGGTCAAAAGACGAGAGGCATTAAGCAAGGATTTCTGTTTCTCATGCACGGAGGCTGATTGCGAGATGATTATGGAAATCAAACGTTTTTGTTCTTCAGATAAAAGCCTCTTCTGGTAGTTTCCCACCGAAAGGACCCCATGCACACTCTTTTCGGCGATTATAGGAAAGGAAGCCAAAGTCCTTAGATGAGGATACAAATCCTGGATATCCTTTAATTTTTTCTTGATCTTTATATTTACCTTCTCCGAATCATAGACATCATCTTTGGCTAAGGAAACGATCAGACTTTTCTGTTTATTTTCACAGCCTTGAAGAAAGTTTAAGACTAATTCATTGGTCCTTTCATTCCAGTCAAACCACAAAGCGAATTCAACCGGCAATATCGCTTTTATCTTCTGAAAGACAAAATCAAAGATTTTTTTTGAGTCTTCTATGAAAGATAGCTCACTGGCAATCTCATATAAAACTTGTAGTTCTGTCAATTTCATCAAGTTTTGGTTAAAGTGTTCTGTATCATCTATTGCAATGGCCGCTTGAGAGGCAAAGGTGGTTAAAAGTTTCAGGTCGTTTTGAGTAAAAGGAGCCCCGGTAAGCTTATCACTTAAGTTTATCACTCCCAAAACCTTATCTTTAACCATTAAAGGAACACATAAAAGTGATCTGGTAGCATAGTGTTTTTTG
Organism: Candidatus Zixiibacteriota bacterium; assembly: GCA_029933635.1. Lineage (GTDB taxonomy): Bacteria > Zixibacteria > MSB-5A5 > MSB-5A5 > SM1-73 > SM23-73-3. The sequence continues at coordinate 4,438 of JAOZNS010000107.1, forward strand.
CTCAGATGGCTGAATCGAGAGTCTTTGTTTATGTCCTTAACCATCAGGGGAGTCCGCTTCAATGCCACGTACCCGGCGATGCTGGAGCCCATTTCCAATCTGGTATGTTTCACAATATCCGGGCTTAAGCCAATGGCGGCTTCAATGGTCAACACGTTCTCCGGCTTTTGAATGAGCATAATTGATCCCGATTTCGCTTCGATAACCTTTGTGGCTAAGGAGACGATCCGATGGAGGAGAACTTTCAGGTCTTTGGTGGTGCTCAAGGAGGTCCCCGCCTTATATAAAGCGTCCAGCTCCGCCACCTTCTTCTTCAGCTCCATATTTTTCTTTCTCAGCTCGGCTAAAAGCTTGAGTCTATCTTTTTCAACTCTTCGTTTCTCCAAAGCTCTCTTTACCGTAAGCTTTAGCTCAGAAAACTCCAGAGGCTTCATCAGATAATCATAAGCTCCCTGGTTGAGGGCACTGATGGCAGACTCCAAGGAGGCGTATCCGGTCATTAAGATGACCAAAGCATCTTCATCTTTTTTTCGTGCTGCCTTTAAGATATCCAATCCATCCACCCGTGGCATCTTTATGTCAGTGATCACCAGATCGAAGTTGTCTTTTTTTATCTTTTTGAGTGCTTCCTCCCCTCTCTCCACCGTGGTGACCTCATGTCCCACCTTTGAAAGAAGGGTCTTAAGACTTTCACACATCCCTCTTTCGTCATCAACTACCAATATCCTGGCGGACTCTTCCACCACAGACCTCCCTCATCTTTTAATAAAGGTTTCCTCTCTTTTAACCCTGGGCTTTTGGCCAGGTGAGAACAAAGCTGGTCCCTGTCTTTTTCCTCTTTGCTCGAATGGTTCCCCCATGCTTTTGCATTATTCCATAACATATCCACAAACCCAGTCCGGTGCCTTTCCCTTCCTGCTTAGTGGTGAAAAAAGGCTCGAAGATCCGACAGATATTTTCATCAGGTATTCCCGGACCGGTATCGGCAAATTCAATCTCTACTCCTTGGTCAGTATTTCGGGCACTTATCGTTATCTCCCCTCCCTGAGGCATAAAATCCTTAGAGTTAACCAGAAGATTAAGAAATACCTGTTTAAGTTGATCCTCCCATCCCATCACCTGACAAAGATCTTCAGGCAGGTGAGTCTTTATCCTGATATTCTTAGTAAGAAATTCCTTCTCTATCAACATAATAGTTTGTTTAACGATGGAGGACAAGTTCAAAAGAGCAACTTTATTTTTCTCTGGGCGGGAGAAATCCAAAAGGCTTTTCACGATACGAGCGATTCGGTCAACTTCCTCCTTGATCATCATCAGATTATGATGATTAAGATCATCTTGGTTAAGAGACTCAGAAAGGATTAGAATGTAATTTTTGATGATTCCTAAGGGATTGTTTATCTCATGCGCCAGCGAGGCAGATAGTTGCCCTAATGCCGCCAATTTTTCTGACTGAATAAGCTGTCTTTGAGTCCTCTTGAGCTTTGCATTTATCTTCTTTTGATTTTCATAGAGTATGGCATTCTCTACCGCAACGGTGAGTAGGTCTGTTAGAACCGAGATGAACTCTAAGTCGCCATCCGTGAACCTGCGATTTGTCTTTTTGGGACCCAAGATTAAAATTCCAACCAGCTCCTCCCGGCTTATCAGGGGGAGACACAACTTACACTCCAGATTCTGAAGAATTCTTATCTCAGGAATATCCACTTTTACCAAGGATTGAATTTCCTCCAGAAGTAGAGGCTCCTTTTTGGAGAAAAATAATCTGCATAGCTTCCCCCCCAGGCTCAGTTGCGGCTGATCCCTCTTCGTAGATGATTGAGGTCTGGTTCCCCCTATAAACTTAAAGAGAGTAAGCTTATCTTGCTTGGGGTCCCGACGGAGGAATATGGCTATGCTCCTGGTGCCTAACTGGTCCACCAGAGAAGAAAGCATCTGAGCTAAAAGCACCTCCAGATCAAGCACCGAATTAAGCTTTCTGGAGAGCTCGATGATGGTGTAAAGATCAAATATTTTCTGTTTCAATCTTCGATTAGCCAAGGTGAGACGGTTGATCTTATACTCCATTGCATTTCTGAAAAGATCAACCGACTCGGAGACCCTTCTTTCCACCCGCAAATCTGATAGCTCAGGATGATTTGGTGTATTCTGTGGTTCTGGCATCGATTTAGTTAAATTGGTTACGCCTTGACTTCTTTAGGCTCTTCATCTACTCAAGTGCTTTTTTATAATCCTTTGGGGGCTAAACATCTCTATAAATTTTTCATCGGCAGGAAGAAAGGCAAGTTAATCAAAATCTGCAAACTCTTGCACGGGTTCCCTACACAAAAGGGATTGGGGTTTTATACAAAAAAGAGCCCCGCCAGAAGGCAGGGCTCTTTTTGCCCACCATCTACCCTAAGGCTACTTCATCAAGACCATTTTACGGGTTTGAGTGAAATCACCGGCTTCCAGCCTGTAAAAATATATTCCGCTGGCA
>JAOZNS010000107.1:6926-8884 GCA_029933635.1 Candidatus Zixiibacteriota bacterium
TCTTTTTGTCCCAACAGATTGTAAATGGAGAGATCAACGACCACACCCATAGGCAAGGTATATCCGATCTCACAATCCGGATTGAACGGATTAGGAAAATTCTGGTCCAGAACAAATTCGGTAAGCGTGCTTTCCTGATTGTGGGTCCGATACGCTATTTGACCGATATCTGCTGGTATCATGTTGTCGGACACAGTGAGTCCTAAGTTTGCGAAAGTGAGGATGAAGTCAGCAAAGATGTAGGGACATAGAGGACTGCCGTGGCCAGGAACGCCATCCGGACAGTCGATTTCATCGTTCACCAGCATATCGCAATAGGTTATTGCTTGACTCACTGTGCGACCATCGGCTGAGATCGCCTGTGTTTGGCTGATCTTCCCGGAAACGACATTGAGCATCAAAGCCATCAACTGGGCTTTGGCGAGTCGTTTTAGGAATGGTTCCCATTCACCGGTGTTGCACATGTGTAGAATCTTCTTCAAGACCATCAAACTATCATGTTGATTTGCAGGTTGTGGAACGGTATAAAAATCAACAGGATTGATTTGGTTTTGATTAAAGTGGAGACTGATAAGACCGGCGAAGTTTGAAAAGTCCTCAAGCGTGTAATCCTTTGGCTTGTTCTGGAGAGCTTTATGTAACTGATGTGCCCAGTAAGCCCGCGAACGCGAACAAGGCATGATGTCCAGCTTGGTGAGCGAAAAGTCGACTCTCACTGAAACATGGTTGACAGTAAACTCCTTTGTCTCTTGGTCGGTTTGATAGCCTAACGGAGTCACAACTGAAATTGAATAATTGCCGTTGGGAATACTGTCTATATGATAGTATCCCGAATCATCTGTCACCAGCGACTGCCACAACACACCAGACGAATCATAAATATCGACATTGACGCCCAAAAGTCCGCCCAGAGAATCGGATACAGTTCCTGAAACTGAGCCAACAGGAATAGTCCAAAAGCTGTAACCTTCTTCGGGAATATCGAGGATTTGGATGTCCTCGGCGAGAGACAATGTATCTTCTCCGAAAATAATATGGAGTGAGTAAGTATCAAGCGGATCAGCTGCTTCACCGGGGAAAACTTGTATCCGATATCTGCCATCTTTTGCGGGGAAGATATGGATGAAATCCTGCGTATCTTGATCACCGGCTACCACCACTTCAGAGTAGTATGCATTTGGTATCTCCGAAGTATTCTTGTTAACCCTGAGACCATCGGGGTCCACTATTTCAAGATCCACGTCGCAATGCAACCAGCCTATCAATACCCTATAAATACAAGGACAATGATCATCAGGATCAGCATAGTCGGCTCCAGCTTTGTAGAACGACAACCGTGTCCACAAATCATCTGTCATGTCATCCATTCTCCAAAAAGCTACACCGGCGAGGAGGTATTTCAGTGCATAATTCATCCTGCAGCCCCAGCTTACCTCATTCTCAAATCTAATAGAATCTTCTCCGCTTACAAACCAGGGAATTTCATTTTGGTATGAGGGGAATTGGGATTCCCAGTAGGATGTTTTTACTTTGATGTTGTCAATATCATTTTTTGGATCCGCGCACTCGTCGGAGGCTCGCTGAAATATCCTTCCGTATGTACAGATTGCTGGAACTAACTTATCTCTGCTTACCCCTTTTTCAACCGCATAATTGAGCACTCTGTCAATGCTGAACCCATGACAATCCACCCATAGTAATGGTTGCGAATATAGCATGATTCTTAGTTCGTCGCAACTCTGGCTTATTTTATAGTAATCATAGTTGTCTCCCGGATAACCTATGGGCTTATCTGCGTAGGTAGGACATACAGTGACAGACAGTTTTTTATTTAAATTTCTTAGTCCGAATATGTTTTTGGTGAGGTCGCCATTGTATAGAAGTCTGCAAAAATCTGCAAAATCTTTTTTATTGTTTCCTTGATTAAATTCGTAATCGATGTCTATACCATCATATCC
>JAOZNS010000006.1 GCA_029933635.1 Candidatus Zixiibacteriota bacterium
ACCTAAGCAGGAGAGTTCCTGATTATTTGTGGCTTTCGCTTGTGCAGGAGGAGGGACAAGATGTGGCCCCTCCAGATACAACGGCAGATACCACTGCCCTATCTTCTCAGTTTGCCCCCCAGACCAAGAGGATGACCATAGAGGGCTATAGCTTTTCTTTGAGCGGTTTGGCTTCATTTCTGATTCAACTGGCAGAATCGGACTATTTTAAGAACATGGAACTACAATATGTGAAAAGAGCAGAAATAAAAGAATATAAAGCCTTCGCATTCCAACTGGTGGGTAAGCTTTACTATCAACCGGAGTTTGAAAATCCTCATGCTGATACCTCCGCTCAAAAGCTGGCTTTACAAAATGAAAGCAAAGGTTCTGAAGTTAACTCTGCAATCAACTTGGTTGCTGGAGGGGAATAGATGGATCTAAGAAATCCAAACACTCAGAAGTTTCTTTTGGGAGGGCTGGTGATCTTTCTGGTCATCTATTTTTGGTATGCTAGGATTTACTCCAAAAATTCCAGACTGATAGAACAAAAACAGTTTCAATATGAATATCTGCTTTCTGATTTGAAGAATGTGGAGATGAAGGCAAAAAGTTTCGAGAATTTGAAAGAGGAATATAAAAGGTTGCTTGAAAGATATCGTCAGGTGGAACGCCTTCTGCCGGAGGAAAAGCAGATTCCCTTGTTTTTGATCCAAATGCATTCTGCCGCCCGCGCTAATCAGACCGGAGTCCTTCAGATCCTTCCCCAAGATCCTGTTCCCACAAGCTTTTACAATGCTTGCTCTTTTGATGTAGAGGTCTCCGGAACCTACCATAATTTTGGTAGTTTCTTGAGCAGTATCGCCAACTTCCCCTTTCTGGTAAATGTGTCCAACGTGACCATAACGGCAGTGCCCCAAGAGGAACAAAATCCTGAACAGAAAGGAGCCAGCATCAACGAATCCTTGAGTTTAACCACCTATTATGATAAGGAAGATGAGATGCTCAAAAAGTTGGAATTTTAAAAAAGGAGATATATGAGGATAAGGATCCTAATAAAACTATCTGTATTCATCCTGATATTTCTTTTCGTCTTGATACTTTCCTCCACTTTCCAAGAGGCAAAGGCTACTTGCCGTATCAAGAACATTAGCTTAAAGAAGGAAGGGAACTTCACCCAAGTTTGCGTTTATGCGGATAAGCCCTTTGAGTTTGTTCATTTCACCGAGAAGGCAAAGGACCAGAAGCCTTATCGGATAGTCATTGATTGCAAGGATGCTATTTTTGATCTACCTCAACGTAATTTCATGGAAGGTCTCCCGTCTGGCACCATAAAGTCCATCCGCACCAGTCAGTTTCAGATTAGGCCAGAAAAGATCGTCAGAGTTGTATTGGACTTAAATGGACCGGCGGTTTACAAGGTGATCGACTCCGAAGGAAAGAAAACAGCCACCATTGCCATTCTAACCTCTCATGATCCTGATTTTCCAATGTGGATGGCAGATAAAAAGGGGAAGAAACGTAAATCCACAGGATCTACAGGCGCTGTTTCCTTAACCGGGAAAAGTTCAAAACAGCCGAAAGTCAGAAAGCATTCAGTTCAGCTCACCGGATCTGAAAATCTTTCTCCTGGAACCCCTTTTAAAAAGCAGGAAGTTAGCCCTCCAGAGGAAATCTATCGAAGAGCCCTCTGCTATGCTGATACCGGTGAGAAGATTTTGTCCTTAGAAAAAAAACAATTTCAGTCATCTCAGATCAAATCTGTGGACAAAGGTATAGAAAAGAAAAGAGCAAAAAAACCTGAGATCAGCCCAGTTCAGCTAAGTAAGAGAATGAAAAGGGGAAAAGAGAGCGCCCAAATTGCAAAAAAATCAACACAGGCTTCTCCAAGACCAGTTGGTTCCCCTTTCGATAGTGCAAACGTGGAACCGATTAAGAAGAATAAAGCATCTAAAGAGATTCCCACTGCTTCCACAAAGTTGAGTTTAAAACCAGAGGAGAAGGTGGAGTCGATCTCCGTTTCCTCCTTGCCAGAACAACCCAAGCAAACTTTTACGGCAAGGGAAATAAATCGATTCCCCGTCCCCTTAGGACCTTTTCTGGAAGAGGAATCTCTTCTGACCTCACTGGGCGAAGCAAAGTCTTATAAGGTGGAGACCGAGAAAAAGTCTACAGAATCCATAGGAAAGGATGTTTCCGCAACTGTTGGAGAATCTGGTAAAAAAGGGATTGGAGGAATTTTAGGACCGGAATCTGCAACCGCTAAGGAAACTCAGGTTCTTCCAGAAAGCTTGACGACGATTCAGAAGCTGAAGGAGTCCAAGCTGGAGCTGATTCCCCAAAGAAGGGTAGTCTTTTATAATCCCAGTACAGCCAGGGATCCTTTCTTACCCTTAACCGAGAGGCAGGATATGAGTTTCGGGGAGGTGCCTTCTCCATTGTTTGAGAACCTAACCTTGGTTGGAATCATAAAGGAAAAGGAAGGAAATCGGGCTTTGCTGGAGGATAAGATGGGATTCGGTTATATCCTGAAGAGTGGAGATAGAATTAAAAATGGATACATTATCAGAGTCGAGGATGATAGGGTAATTTTTCATATTGAACAATATGGTGGATTTCAAGTAATGGTCTTAGAACTTAACCGGGAATATTAAAAGCGAGGTATCTTATGAGAAGGATTCTCCAAAGAAAAGGATGGCTAAGGTGGAAAGAAACCAGCTTCAGAATCTGTCTTCTTCTGGGTTTGCTGACCTTCGTCTGGATGAAGACAGAAAATACTTCAGCTGGACCTTCTTCCTCGAGAAAGGACAACCAGATAATCACTGCAATAAATTTGCAGAATGCAGACATGCATTCGGTGTTGAGCTTTTTGGCTGACTATGGAGGGATTAACATCGTAGCATCTCCTTCTGTGAAAGCCTCAGTGACCTTGACTCTGCAGAATGTAACTTGGCGGCAGGCGTTAGACATTTTGCTTAAAACCTATGGACTTACCGGGGTAGAGGAAAAAGGCTTCATTCGGGTGCTCCCCACCCAGGAGTTCTTTCAGGAACAGGCGCTTTTGGAAAAGCATAAAGCCGATCAGTCTTCATTGGTTCCTTTGGAGACAGCGGTTATCCCAGTAAAGCACGGGACCGCCAAGGATATGGTCAAGTCCCTAAAGGCGATAATTTCACAGAGAGGAACTATCGATACGGACGACCGGACCAACTCTTTGGTTATCCGCGATACTCCGGAACATATCGAAAAAGTCAAAGCCTTAGTCCAGACGCTGGATAAGGAGACCGACCAGATCAAGATCTCAGCCAAGCTTCTGGAGGTCGAATCTGGTGCCCTCACCGAATTGGGACTCAACTGGTCCATGATCTCTCGGAAAAGTGCACAGCTTCTGGAAGGGAATAAGGCTGAAGCAAGCTTTTCTCAAAAAACCGACCGGGTGAGCGATCCCGTTGCCACCTACACCTTCGCCACGGTGCAAGGAGATTTTGACATAGAGGGGGTAGTTTCTGCTCTGGTATCTAGCAACAAGGGAAAGATAATCGCTCATCCCGAGATCACCACGGTGGATAATCGGGAAGCTTATATTCAGATGGGGCAAAGAATTCCTATAAAACAATTCGATGAGGCAGGAAACGTGGTGATACAGTTTGAAGAGGTGGGGACCATACTGCGAGTTACCCCCCATATCACCTCAGAAAATCGTATACTTTTAAAACTTAAGCCGGAACGCAGCTCTTATACTTTTGATGCCAACGGAGTGATCATCAACACCAACAACGCAGAGACCAATGTGGTGGTGGAGAACGGGCAGACGGCAGTTATTGGTGGTTTGACCACCCAGGTGGAGATGAAGACCCGCGTAGGACTCCCCATATTGAAGGACATCCCCTTGCTGGGGTATCTTTTCCGTTATACGCGGAAGGAGGTAACCAACAGAGACCTGGTAATCTTTGTTACCCCCACCATAGTTACTGACCAAATGCACAATCTGGGCTCAATCTCTCCGTCGGATGATGATGCCTCAAGCCATGAATGAGAACATGGGTGGAGCGATGTTTGAAAGTAGGATAACTCAACCAATCTTGATGGAAGGCGACAAAAGGTCGCCTAAATCATTTTTACGCACAAAAACCCACCTTTCTCTTCGATTTTAAAATCCTCACTTAGCTAGGAAAATATGGTACCCCACATTCATCAGGTTGTGCCACTTGACGATTGAGTTAGCCTTTTTAAAGCACTTATCCATTTTTCTTCAGGGAAATTTCGTCTTGCTTTTTCATTCATCCAAACCCTACTGATTTTTTTGGAATTATTATGGTTCTTTCGTACTCAGGTTGCACCTTCATAATTTAAAACCCACAATGTTGATAAATCAAAAGTTAGCTCCCTCTCCCTTGGTGGAGAGGGTTAGGGTGCGGTAAAGAATAGAAAAAGCAAAAAAGAGTGATTTTCAACCTCACCCTTTTAGTCTGATCTTTTTCGCTAAGAGTCGATGCTTTCCTATTTGACTCTCAAGTACAATAAGGAGCTCTTGCCCGACTCTTTTGGGAGAGCTGAATGTCCGCGACCCTATGGTTGGTAAGTGGTTGTCTTCGATAGGCGCGGGAATTCATCCGGCTCAACAAATCTGACCACTGTAACAGCCCAAAAACTCACATTAAATCTCCTAACCTAAATAAGAAAGACCCATTATTATTGTAGTGTTCCTTTCCAATTTTCCACTTTTTCTCTTGTATCTCAAAGACTTAATAATCCTGTAGGGCATCTATTTTTTATACTTGACTTTTTCAGAAGCGTATTATTAATTTAAAAAGCAAATTATGAATGGTGGGAAGAAGTAATCCAAAGGGAGAACCGCTCGGCTCAAATAAGACATGATTTATCTTTATCAGTTAGAAGATTTTTTACTTTAGGCGCTGAAAGTCAAAAACTGGAGGGGAAAATGGACTTTACCCAGAAAAGAAAAGCGGTCTTTTTAACCACCTTTGCTGGTTTGCTTAATGCCGCCATGGCGAGTGATGCTGTTAGGGGAGTGATACTAAAAAAGGCGGATAAGAAGATTTATGAGCTGTTTGTGGAGATAAATCCCCTGAAGCGTCCCCGCAAGGTGCAAGAGGATAAATACATAATGACTAGAAACCTTTTGTATGCTGTGGACAAGGCACTGAGGAATAATAACATCTCCCCTCGGGTGAGGAAAGGGCTTTTAAAGGTGCTTTTGGGAAACATATTCTTAGGAGGGAAGGATGAACTTCAAAAGTTTGAACAGGAACACGGTTTCCCTCCACCCGGGTTTTTGACCATCAGCCCTGGCGGTGCCTGTAACCTTCATTGTGACCAATGTTACGCCGGCAATTTAACTGAAACAAAAAATAAACTTGACTTTGATCTGGTCGATCGGATAATTGCCGATAAGACCAGATATTGGGGATCGTTTTTTACAGTCATCTCCGGGGGAGAACCATTTATGTGGAAAAGTGAAGGAAAGGATATCTTAGATTTGGCAGCCAGGCACGATGACAATTACTTCTTGATCTTCACCAATGGGACTTTAATTGACAAAAAAAAGGCAGAAAGGATGGCAGAGTTAGGGAATGTTACGCCAGCCATCTCGGTTGAGGGTTTCGAGGAGGAGACAGATAAAAGAAGAGGTAAGGGAGTTTATAGCCGAATTCTTAAAGCTATGGTGAATTTAAGAGAGGTCGGGGTTCCCTTCGGCATATCTCTGACCGCCACAAGATACAATGCAGAGCTTCTACTTTCTGATGAGTTCATAGATTTTTATTTCAATCAGCAGGGAACGGTTTATGGCTGGATATTCCAGTATATGCCTATCGGATGCAAGTTTACCTTAGATCTTTTGATCACGCCCGAACAGAGGCTGAAGATGTATTTGAGGGAAAGGGAGCTAATTGAGAAACATAAGCTATTCATTGCTGACTTCTGGAATTCAGGCTCCATCAGCGATGGTTGTCTATGTGCCGGAAGGGAAGGAGGATATTTTTATATCGATTGGAACGGCAACGTGATGCCCTGCGTTTTTACCCCTTATTCCACCCATAATATAAAAGAGATATACTCAAATGGTGGAGATATAAATACGGTGCTGGGTACCACCTTTTTCAAGGCAATCCGAAAATGGCAGAGGGAATATGGCTATATGAAGCCTTCTCACCAGGTAGGTAATGAAATCACGCCTTGTCCTATCCGGGATCACCATCGTCGCTTTTACCAGATCGTAAAGGAACACAAGGCTAATCCCATCAATCCTGAGGCGGGAGAGGCTCTGGAGGCAGAAGATTTTGTGGAAGGTCTTTCCCTGTATGGAGAGAAGGTAGCTCAGCTTACTGATCCAATCTGGGAAAGAGAATATTTAGAACCTGAAAGGAGATCATCTCAAACACAGACTCCACATGATAAACCCATAAGAGAAGCCAGCAGTTAAGATTTAATCCTTCATTTTGGCAAAGATAGGGTATAATTGGAAGCGTCGGGAGCTTGTCCTGTGTCTCAAAGTTAATAAAGGGCATGCCTCTTGGCGTTTTTTTATTGTTTTTCCCCACTCTTGAGGTTACCTGTTGTAACACTTCCCTTCCTGACGTGAACCACAAGTTCATGCTTTTCGCGAGACCCTTCTGAGTATTTCTCACTTTTTCGCCTGAACCTGTTTCCTCCCATACTTTGTGAGAGATACTCGAAAATTAGAAAGCCCTAAGCATCATTCAAATCAAGACCCCCTTTCAAGACAGGTAAGGAACTGGTTTTCGAATTCGAGCCGGCATCTGGATTAATTTTTGAAGGAGTCGATTTTTTTGTCTTTCAAATTTGGAATGACAGCACTGGATTAGGAATTTTTTTCCGCTCATTTTAGGAAATTTTTTCCTATAAAGCTCTTCCTTTCATTTAAGATAATACCTTAAGTGATTGCAGTAATCGAATGTATTATATAAAGTTACTGACTTACTCACCTGTCTTTTAGGTCTTGGCATAAAGTTTGCAAGCCAATTTTTTTAGGATGGAGCTGGAAGAATTAAAAACTGAACGGAACTGAAAGAATTGGTTATGCAATTTGCATGCGGTTTAGCTTCACCATTTGATTGGACACTTGTGACAAAACTTCGCTTGTCTTTATTGGTCAAACCGATCTTAAAAAGACAAAATCCTTTGCTTCCCATCACTCTCACAGCCAGTTTCATAAAAAGAGCTTCCTTTTTTGTATCACTGCCTCTTCTATTCAAATCCTTGAATCGGCTTTTTTCAAAGCTAAAGGATAGACTTTTAGCAGACGATATGAAAACGATACCCCGAAATGCGCTTTTTCTGCCAAACTTAAAATGGGCGGGATACACAAAGGTGAGGTGTATCCAAAAAGTTTGAACCTTCACAAAGTGAGGTGGATTAATGGCAGGTCCTAAGGACTGGGTGCAGTTCAAAAAGGATAACGATCCCCAGCTAAGGCAAAGACTCTTAGAAGAGTATCTCCCTTTGGTGAAAAATGTGGCAGGAAGAATGGCAATGGGATTTCCCAAATCGGTAGAGCTTTCCGATCTGGTTAACACCGGGGTCATCGGATTGATCGAGGCTTTGTCTAATTTCGATCCCTCCCGAGGAGTGAAATTTGAAACCTATGCGATTCCAAGAATACGGGGGGCGATCTTGGATGAGCTTCGCTCGTTGGATTGGGTGCCTCGTTCCACCAGGGCGAAATCCAGAGAGATCGAGAGGGCCACCAGCAAGCTAGAGAATCAATTAGGACGTCCACCTTCAGAAAAGGAATTGGCTAAATCCTTAAGAATTTCCTCACATGAGCTTTTTTCCGCATTAGATGACGTTTCCTCAACAACAATGTTATCTTTGGATGAGTTAGTATATAAGGAGGAAGATAACCGGCAGGTTCCCAGGGTGGAAACCTTGGAAGATTTGAGCACTGAAAACGTCTTAGGCGAGCTGGAGAAGGAGGAGCTTAAGGCTTATCTGATTGAAGCCATAAGCCACCTTTCTGAACAGGAAAGATTAGTGGTGGCTTTGTATTACTATGAGGAGCTCACCTTAAAGGAGATAGGAGAAGTGATGCAAATCTCCGAATCCAGAGTTTCCCAAATACACACAAAGGCGGTTTTGAAGCTCAGGGGGATGGTTAGAGAAAAATTTGCGCTATAATAAAAGGGATGACATGAACTATAATTCAATATCTGAATGTTCCTCCCGGCCGGATGAGTCAATGATCAAAGTAGAAGAGCAAAATCATTTTCCTCTCTCAACTGGGCAAGAAAAGCTGAAGAAACTGCTAACCTCCATAAACTCCAAGCTGGACAAGCTTGCCCAAATCTGTTCAGAACTTGATCAGCTAATTGATGAACCCAACATCAAGAATCCGAGCCGGGATTATATTCCATTTGGTGAATTCTCGCCACTCCCCTTAGCTCAGGATGTCTCCATGGACCCGGCACTGAATTATCATCTCTCCTGGCTTCTTGATTTCCTAATAAAATTATATGGTTTCAATGCTGGTGGTGTTTTTCTCTTAGGCAATGACAAGTTTGGATTCAAGAGATTGGCTTTGTCTGGAGAACATCCTGAGAAATTTGAGGAGATGATAAACTCCTTATGGAAAAAAGGCGACATCATTGGGGCAATCGATCAAAAAAGAAGGATGATCTTTCCCACACAAAAGGAAGGAAGTCTTTTGGTCCTCCCCTTTAAGGTGCTGGACAAAAAAGATGGATTTTGGGCGGCACATTTCAGCCAGGCTTTTCTTCTGAATAGGAAGGCGAGAGTAGATCTTTTTTTCTGGACAGAACTTTTTATTTCCTGTATTGAGGTTTCTTATCTTAGAAGAAACTTTTCACCTTTTGCTCAAAAGGAGAAGATAAGTAAGATCGAAGCTGAGAAGTTCTTCACCACCACCCAGTTAGCCAAAGCGACGGCACATCAGATAAATAACTTCCTTCAGGTAATTCTGGGCAGGGTTCAGCTTCTGAAAATGAATAAAAATAGATCTGCTAACTTTTCTTCAGACACAACCCCATTGGATACCATTGAAGAAAACGCCAATCGTGCCTGTTTGATTTTAAAAGACTTTTCTGATCATCTGCATAGAGGATCCGATCACAAAAGTGGTGTAGGTGAGGTGAACATCGGACACATCCTTAAAAGTGATCTTAATCTGCTTGAAGAGGTCCTGAAGGGCAAAAAAATTCAATTAAAAGCAAAGTTAGGAGATGATCTTCCAGCAGTATATGGGAATCCGCAAGAACTGGAGTTGGCTCTGATGTGCCTTATCTGGGGAATTGAAGATCGTCTACCTTCCGGTGGCAGCATCGTTCTGCAGGCATCTATCCACCAAGACTCACTTTGTTTAGACCTATCCTGTGCTGGAAAAGATAATCAGCCAAACGAAGGGCTGGATCTTTCTTCCAGAGAAACGGACTCCCGATTCAGGTTAGCTTCTTTACTTTTAGAGCATTATCACGGGATGCTTAGATTCAGAAAAGAAACAAAAGGAAAGATGAGGTTTTCCATAAGGTTTCTCTTGGCTTCGGAGTGGCAGAAAGAAAGCATCAAAGGCTCCGCCAGAGCTGAAAGATCAGTATCCAGGTTCAGTTCATCCAGTATGAGGTCAAATTTAATGACTTGAGTTTTTAGGATAAATCATATCATTCAGATAGAAAAAACTCCCCTTCGAGGTTCTAGAAGTTCTCATGAAGGGTTGGAAAGGAGGAGAAACTTTGTCTGGCACAGAAGAGGTTGATGCAAAGGCTGAACTGTCTGCAACCGTGTTGGAACAAGCACCGTTTCCTATCAAAACATCTGGTGGTCGTAAATATCTCCGTATAGAGCTTTCTTCTCCGGTGAAGCTTCGTCTGCTAAGATGCGTTAAAGGAAGGATAAAGCTTTCCTCAAATCAAACCCCTGGCACGATCCTTAATCTCAGCGAGAAAGGAGTGCTTCTGGTTTGCGATTCTCCTGTCCCGGAGGAAGGTTTTTTACTCTTAACTCTAAACTTAAACAAATTGGTGGTGCTGGAGGGAGTGTTGGGAAAGATCAAAAGGGTGGAGCCTTCAGACGAAGGTGATTTCCTGGTGGGTATAGAGTTTGTATGCCGAGAAGAGTTGGAAAAGCTCACATCCGCCAAGGAGATTGAGCGCCTTCCAGTAAAGGTGGCAGGCTTCGATAAGAAATTGGGAAAAATTATTTCCAGCTTCCTGCGCACAGCTAAGTTAACCATTTAGTAAGAGTTTGACCAAAAGACCCTTTGCATCTTTTCAACTCTCACGAAAAAGTGAGATAGACTCGAATAGAAACCTATCCCTTCTGGTGGCTTCATAAATCGTGATAGGGGGCTCTTGCTGGGGCTATAAAGTTTCTGATTTTTTAAAAACTAAGTGGAAAGAGGGTTAATCCTTCCAGGGATATTAATCTCCGGGGATGTTACCTCTTGATCACAACCTTGTAATAACCTAACAAGTTGGGGGCTTATAAAATGATTAGGAAAAAGAAAAGCAAAAAGATTACCAAATTATCAAAGAACACCCAAAGACAAAAGTCTTTGCGGGTAGGCACAAGCCAGGACACTCTTAAGGCTAATTTCGAGGTGTTAACTGGAGTCTGTGGAGTGATTGCGCAATCGACCGAACAGACAAAAATTTTCGAAAAAATGCTGAACCTTATTGGAAAAGCAGTGGAGTTCAGTTGTGCCAGCCTCTTTTTGCTGGATAAGGATCAAAATCAAATGAGAGAGGTGGCTTCAGTGGGAAAGAGGGTGGATCTGATTGATTTCGTCAGATTCGATACTGGAGCTGGATTCTCCGCCTGGGTGGCCAAGGAGAAAAGGCCTGTTCTTCTTCCTAATCTTCATCGGAAAAGAGGAAAAGAGGGGATCAAATCTTTTTTAGCCTTACCTCTGATCTTAAATGGTGAACTTTTTGGGGTTATGAATTTAAGTCACATAAGACCTCACGCATTCGGACCTGAAGATGTAAATTTCTTAAATTTAGTTTCTATTCCAGTAACTTTGGGTTTGGAACGCATGTTTTATCATTCGGAGGTCAAAAAGCTTCAACACCACCTACAACAGATGAGGGAGCATTCCAGAGAACTTGAGGAAAAAATTGCCCGATTGGAGGATATGATACCAACCCCACAGCTTTTAGAAAGGTTGAATCAAAAGATTCAACCTCCGCTTTCCAGCATAGCAGAGAATGCCCAGTTTCTCTTAGAAAGCCTCTCCATTCAGCAGGAAGAGAAATCACGTCAAAAGAGCAAAAAAATTGATCTTCAATTCAAACGAGGTCTGCGGCAGATTAAAAATGAGGTCAATCAGATTGCCAGAACCACCGAACGGGTGCTGAAAAGAGGTTTTGTCTGGTGATCGGGGAAAATTATAATCGCACGGCGTTCTTCCATCATAGTTACCATTTTTGAGACATCGAACTTTAGATGGATCTGGATGATTTTATGCAAAATATCTCCAGCCTCAATAAGGCTTTCGATATAACAAATCCCTATTTAAAAATCCTGGCAAAGCTTTCAAACCAGCTTCCCTTTGGGATCTTCCAGAACTGTCCTGAAGGAAAGCTGGAACATGTAAACCGATTCCTATCTGAATTGTTAAGGGATGAAGAGGAAAAGCAGCCTGAGCCTGAAGAATCATTAAGGCAACAGATTCGCAAGCAGGTTGAAAACTGTGTCGCCTCCGGCCAAGCGTTGTCAATAATGGTGAAGGATTTTAGGAATCCTTTTCTCCTCATTCGTGTCTTTCCGATCAAAGACAGAGAAGGGAGGATAATCAAGGTGGGAGGATGGGTTGAGGATCTGTCCAGCATGATTAACAGACCTTCGAGCTTGGAGAAAAAGATAAATGAACTTTCGATCCTTTGTGAGCTGGGCAAAGCTTTACAAAGCACCCTGAATTTAGAGGAGATACTTCAAATCGTTTTAATCGGCGTTACCGCAGGAGAGGGGCTGGGATTCAATCGCGCTTTTCTTTTGCTTCTTAATCGGTCAAAGACCAGGCTGGAGGGGAGAATGGCTATTGGTCCCTCCAGCCCGGAGGAGGCTAAAAGGATCTGGGATTTTCTTTCTACCCGGAGACGCTCCTTGGAAGAGATATTGCTCACTTACAAGCAACTTCAAAAGAAAAGAGACTTTTAGTCAATCACTTGGTGAAAAAACTTAAAATTCCGCTCTCGGATGAAAGAAATTCGCTAATTTGGTCGATGTTAAATAAGGAGGCTTTGAGCATCACCAAAGGGACCAAAAAAAGAGATGAAGATCTTTTTCAGCTCCTTGGTTCTAATCAGCTTGCGGTAACTCCTCTTGTATCCAAGGATAAAATGCTGGGGGTCATAGTGCCAGATAATCTGATCACCCAAAAGCCCATAGATGATGACGACGTCAAGCTTCTCTCCATATGCGCTCACCATGCTTCAGTCGCAATAGAGAACTCTCAGCTTTATAAGGAGTTGAGAAAAAAAATAAGAAAATTAGCAGAAGCTAACAAAAAGATCGCAGAAAGTACCACGAGGTTATTGAAGGTGGAGAGGTTATCTGCGCTGGGACAGATCACCTCCCAGGTAGCTCACGAGTTACGCAATCCCATGACCGTCATCGGTGGATTCGCACGTTCGCTTTTACGGAAAATGGAGGAGGGAAGTTCTGATCATGATGAGGATCATAGTTAAGGATATGGAAAGAATGGAAAGCGTTTTGAACAATGTGCTTGACTTCTCCAGACCAGATAGGTCTAATCTCAAGATGGTGGATCTAAATGAGCTGGTTGATCAGACCTTTGAGATGATGGAGCCGGAGATAGATACTACCAGAATTTCCCTGATTAATTTTCCCTCACCCAATCTTTCCTCTGTTAAGGCAAATCCTGATCTTTTACGCCAAGCTCTGTTAAACATCTCCCGCAACGCCATCCGGGCAATGCCACAGGGGGGCGTTCTGTCCGTCACCACCGGACAGAAGGAAAGTTCTGTGAAAATAATGATCAAAGATAGTGGCTTTGGCATTTTTCCAGAAAATCAAAACAAAATCTTTGATTCCTAAAATAAGGAGGAAAAGTGAGAACCAGACAATCTAAATCAGGGCCCCCATTCGAACAGAGCTTAAAGGATTTATCCAGCCGTCCAAGCATACTGGTGGTGGATGATGAGGAGCACATTCTAAAGCTTTATGAAAAGGTGCTCTCAGAAGAGGGATATCAAGTAAAAACCGCCACCTGCGGGGAGGAGGCTTTAAGGATGGCTAAAGAAAGGTCACCGGAGGTGGTGATTCTGGATATCAAGCTGCCAGATCTAAATGGACTAGAAATTTTGAGTGGATTAAGAAAGCTCAACAGAAAAACTTACATCATTCTTAATTCAGCCTATTCCACCTACAAAAGTGATTTCCAGTCATGGCTGGCAGATGCATATCTGGTGAAATCTCCCAATCTGGATGAGCTTAAACAGAAGGTGAAGGAGCTGATCAACATCCGAAAGATGAATTTGATTCATTGAAGAGTCGTCCTGAGCAGAATATAAAGTGGGGGAGGATATGATCAAATCTCAAGGGATTGAAAAAGCTTCGAATGTGTTGAGGTCGGTGGAGGAGCTCTCCGCTCAGGCGAAGCACACAGCCTCCAGCTTGGCTTTTGCTGCCTCCCAGGCAAGAGAGACAGGAGAGCTTTCCACCCGAGTTTATGATGAGATTCTGGATCTGGTAGATCAGACTGGACAGGCTACCTCAGAGATAAACAGAATAATTCGGGTGGTAAAAATGGAGGTAGGGAAACTTTATAAGATTTCCCGCCACGGAGAGATAGAATTGGAAAAAAACGGAGAATTGATTGAGAAGATTGAACGATCCTTAGCCTCGCTTCTACAGGAGAGCCAAAGGGTGCTTTATATCATGAAAAAGCTTAAATCCGTTTCGGCAAATAATAAATTGATCTCCTGATACAAAAGCGGAAAGTCCAGGCTAAGGAATTGGAATTTTTTACCGATTCTTTGAATTGGAGGTCTAGAAGTAGGTTGCCTTTCGAGCTTCAAGGGGCAAGAAGAAGGTGAGATCTAAAGGGAGGCTTCTAACACCAAAGTATTGTGATGTATCAGGACGATTCAACATCGACCCAATCATAACTTTTTTCTTCCTGGCGGGTCTTTTTTCAAAAGAGGGGGTTATGCTAATTTTAACAAGGAAGTTAGGAGAAAGCATTACCATAGGTGATGATATTAAGATAACCATTTTAGGAGTGCGAGGTCGTCAGGTGAGGTTGGGGATAATTGCTCCACAAAAGGTAACCATTCACAGGGAGGAAATATATTTCAAGATTCAGGAAGAGAACAAAAAGGCGGCTGACAGCATGCTGGATGATGTCTCCCAGATTGCCCGCATGATGAAAGAAGACCACCAAAACCAGTCGGAGGCACCTTCTAATTCCGACCCATCAGAGACTGAAAAGCTCAAAAAAAATAAAAATTCAAAAAGAGGTAACCGAGCAAAACCAAAGGAATGAGCTATGTTCTTCAGAACTAAAAATAAAAATAAAGCAGAGGATTTGAACCGAAAGGTGGAGAGGTATAAAAGATGGTGGCAGGATCAAACTTGGGACATTCCCTGTGACCGATCAAATCGCTCCAAAGAGAAAAATCCTCAAAAGCCTTTTGACTCAAGCTTTGTGTATTATGAGGAAGGATAAACCCCTCAGAATATGGGGGCATACAAAAAGGTTTTTACTCAGGTTGTTTCTGTTTCAAGTTCTATAAACACAATGAAATAGGATTCCTCTCGGTCAAGGTCTTTCATTTTTTCCATGGTTAAAGCCTATTCGTGGTAGGGGTGGATATGAAATTTGTCACATCCAGATTTGGAGAGATTGAGTTTGACGAAAATGAAATAATCCTCCTTCCCAAAGGAATTTTAGGGTTTTCGCAGCTTACTCGATATGTTGTATTAGAGAAAAAGGAATCTGCTCCCTTCAAATGGCTTCAATCGGTTGAGGATCCCAAGGTGGCTTTTGTTATCATAGATCCCGTCAGGCTTTTTCCCAATTACAAGCTGGAGATCGACGAGATAGAGCTGGAGGAGCTAAATTATACCAGCTCACGCGATTTGATCACCTACGTCATAGTTACGGTTCCTCAAGATCCGTCTCAAGCCTCTGTCAATTTATTAGGACCCTTGGTGATAAATTCCAAAAGGAGATTAGCCAAGCAGGCAGTTATGCCCAACAGCCCTTATACCATCAAACATTACCTTCTGGACGAGATCAAAAAGCGCCTGCGACGAAAACAGACTGGCCGAAAAGCCTCGATGTAAAAAACAAATACAAAATATTTCCGGAGAGCTTGATAGAAAAACAGGAGAGATAGTTTTCAATGCACCTCTAACATTGCCTTAGCCAAAACCCCTCACTTAAAAAATGTCTTTTCTGTTGAAAACTTTTAGAAATCTGGTTCTTCTCCATTTCGGTTGTCCCCTGGTTCCGGGAAACAGGTCCTGTTGATCCGCCGAAACCTCTGATAACACTGGGAACAGATACACCTTACAGGAGAGAGGTTCATTGAGAATCAAAGACCTTCTGGGAATAGATGATGAAAAAGAAGCTGAACTGAGAGCAAAAGCCACCTTTTTCCCCTCAAAACTCATCAGCTCAGATCAGAGGCAAGGGCAAGTATTCACCCCTTTCGAGAAGGTAGTAATTGAAAAAATTTTAACCAGGGTGAGGACGATCTCGAAACATAACATTCCTCATCCCGTTGTAGCCAGAATTTCTCTCTCCCTTGTTTGTCAACACGGGTGTTCTAACTGCTTCTACCGAAGCGGTCACAGACAGAAAGACCTTTTGATGAACCCGAATGGGTTTTCAAAACTCATCAATTTTTTGCACAATTTGAAGGTGGAACTGATAGATCTTTCTGGGGGAGGGGAGCCCACCCTGCACCCAGAATTTTACAGGTTTGCTCGTATGGGTGTTGATGGGAAGTTCAAGTTGAACCTTCTAACTAATGGCGTCACACTTTCTCCAAAGATAGTGGATCTGATTGTAGGAAGCTTCTCTTTTTTAAGGGTAAATTTGGATGCCAGCGAGGATGAAGTTTACAACCTGATTCATCGTCCTAAAGACCCAAAGGAGTTTCAACGGGTTCTAAAGAATCTGGATAGGATAA
The DNA here is from genome assembly GCA_029933635.1 of Candidatus Zixiibacteriota bacterium. Classification (GTDB taxonomy): domain Bacteria; phylum Zixibacteria; class MSB-5A5; order MSB-5A5; family SM1-73; genus SM23-73-3. The sequence goes on from JAOZNS010000006.1 coordinate 16,137, forward strand.
TCTCTGAAAGAGAAAGAAGAGGATCCCGGCTTCTGGTGGGAGCTAAAGTTCGGCTGTGTCAGGCTAACATGAACTTTATGGAGCAGATGATTTGCTTGGTCAAGGATCTGGGCCTGGATTATATTCACTTCCAAATCAACCAAAAAACTTTCCAACCTCTTATCCCAGAGCAAAAAGAAAGGGTAAATCAGCTTCTGGATGAGCTGAGTGACAAATATCATCCTTATCCGGTAGTATATGATGAAGCCCGATGGAAAAACTTTCACAGAAGATGCTGGCTTTCTCCTATCAATTTAATCATCGCTCCCTCAGGCGACCTCTACGCCTGTCCCTATTATGCTTATAATTCTAAAACCACATTTTTTGGCAATGTCTTTACACAAACGCCTAAGAAGCTATGGTTCGGTTCTGAGCATAAAAGTGTGGTTGAGCACCTAAAAGAAAATGACTGTCATTTCCAGGAATGCCGACTTCACCTTTATAATGAGTTTGTGCAGAAGAGGTTCCAAAAAGTTACGAAATCGGTTCTTACTTAAAAGACTTTCCCTCACAAAGATTTGTTTGCTCTGCTTTTGCTCCACTTCGAATCGCCCCAGAAAGATTTCAATATAGAAGATTTAGTCCTTGTCTATCCTTCAAGGGATTGTTATTTTTTAGCAACCTTAATAAATTGGTTCTTCTCCTATTAGCTGTTTGGATTTATAGGAGGGAGAATTTTAAAGATTAAATACTTATAGAATCATCTATTGGCAACTCTTTTGTAGGAAGGATCTGATTAATGTTAATATGGAGGGAAGTCATGTTTAAAAGAATGCTACGAAGTTCCTTGGTGGTATTTGCTTTAGTGACTTTGTTTTCAATCTCTTCTGCCGAGGAGGGGATGTGGCTTTTAGATCGTCTTGATCAACTCCCTATTGATAGTCTGAAGGCTATGGGACTTAAACTTGCTCCAGAGCAGATCTATGACCCAAAAGATGGAGGGATCTTTCAGGCGGTGGTTAAGGTGAACGGAGGAACTGGCGCCTTTGTATCTCCTGAGGGATTGATCATCACCAATCACCATGTTGCATTTGATGCAGTGCAAAGACAAAGCAGCCCCGAGCATAACTATCTTGAACATGGGTTTTACGCTCCAACCAAAGAAGAGGAATTTCCAGCAATCGGCTACGATGTATATGTGACCGAATCCTTCCAGGATGTGAGCCAAAAAGTTTTAAGTGCAATCTCGGAGAAGATGAGCGATTTAGAAAGATATAAAGCCATCGAGAAGATCTCCAAAGAGATCATCCAAGAATGCGAGAAGGGAAAAGATGTGAAGTGCAGGGTGGTCAGCATGTATGAGGGAAGCCAGTATTATCTTTTCACCTATTTTAAAATTAGAGATGTGCGGATAGTTTATGTTCCCCCAAACTCGATAGGTGATTATGGAGGAGAGACAGATAACTGGATGTGGCCCAGACATGCTGGAGATTTTGCTTTCCTTCGAGCATATGTCGCCCCGAATGGTAGCTTTGCTGATTACTCCAAAGAGAACGTTCCATATCATCCAAAAACATATCTTTCGCTCTCTACCTCTGGTGTAAAGGAAGGTGACTTTGTGATACTTTTGGGCTTCCCCGGGAGAACCAGACGATATGAAAATTGTTTCTCCATCGAGAAGATGATTATGCACGATTATCCCAAGGATATTCAAACCAGAAAGGATCTTATCTTGATTTTGGAGGGGGCATCGGCAGAAGATTCCTCCACGGCCATAAAGTTATCTTCCCGGATCAAGGGTCTGAACAATTATCTCAAGAAGAATCAGGGGATGCTGGAGGGATTTGAAAGGGCAAAAATTCTTGAGAAAAAAATTGAGGAAGAAAGATCCCTTGCAAAATTTTTAAATGAAAATCCAAAGTTTAGGAAAATATATGGGAACATCCTCTCGGAATTGGATAGTCTTCTTAAGGAATATCGAAGATTTGAAGACAAAGAATTTATCTTGGACTGGATGAGTAATTATTGTGTTTCTTTGGATTTTGCATCCACCATTTATAAATGGAGCATAGAGAAGGAGAAAAAAGATCAAGACAGAGAACCGGGTTATCAGAATAGGGATACCTTGGAGATCAAACAATGGCTGAAAGATGCTCAGGTCAACTTAGTTCCCTCCGTTGATAAGAAAATTTTGATCTACTTCTTGAAAAAAGCAATCGATCTTCCCACAGATCAGAAGATCGAGGCGATAGAGGAGCTCTTTAAGGGGATGCAAGGTCAGGGGATTATCCAGATCTTAGAACAATTCACAGACGAACTATATAAGAGAACTAAACTTGGTTCTCAGGAAGAGAGACTAAAGATGTTTGGTCTGAGCAAAGAGGAGCTTAAGCAATTGAATGACCCCTTCATTGATTTTGCCTCCAAGTTGGAGGAGGAGAAAGAAAAGCTAAGGGAGAGAAGGAAAAAATTCTCTGGTGCTCTCACCAGATTGAAACCAAAACTGATTTCAGCTTATGCTGAATGGAAGAGACACCCTTTGTATCCTGACGCCAATGGGACCATACGTTTCAACTATGGGACGGTACAGGGTTACTCACCTAAGGATGCGGTGAGCTTTCGTTATATCACCACCCTCACTGGAGTGATGGAAAAAAATACCCACCAGGAACCTTTTGATGTTCCTCCGGAACTTGAGAAAGCTTATCGCAAAAGAGATTTTGGCATTTATTTAGACAGCCTGATCGGGGATGTTCCAGTCAACTTTCTCTCTACCAATGACATCACCAATGGAAATTCCGGTAGCCCGATTTTAAACGGCAGGGGCGAACTTTTGGGTTTGGCTTTCGATGGAAACTACGAGAGCATAAGCGCAGATTATTTATTTGAGCCTAAGATCACCCGGGCAATAAATGTAGACATCCGCTACGTTCTGTTCATTTTGGATAAGGTCTATCACAAAGAAGGATTGTTGAAAGAGCTCACTATAGTTAAATAAGTGGAGGGGGATTTAGCATGAGGATAGGATTCGTAATTTACCAGGGAATGACTCTGCTTGATTTTGCCGGGGTATATGACCCGGTGACCCGGCTTGAAAGCATGGACTTTATGCCCGATCTGGTGTGGGAACTCTGTGCCTTCACCGCACAGGTGAAGGATAACATCGGTCTTGAGATCGTGCCCACCAAAGTGGGGGAGCCTCTGGACAGATATGATATCATCATTGTGCCAGGTGGCTTTGGATCCAGAAAGATGCTTGAGGATGAAAATTTTATCCAATGGTTAAAAACTGCAGAACCTTGTCCATTAAAAGCCTCCGTGTGCACCGGCTCGCTTTTGCTGGGAAAGGCAGGTTTTTTAAGAGGTAAGAAAGCTACCACCCATCCGTTTGCATTTGTTGAGCTTAGCAAATTTTGCTCCTCGGTGGTGGATGCAAGGATAGTGGATGAAGGTGATGTTATTACCGCCAGAGGGGTTAGCTCCTCCATCGATTTGGGATTATATTTATGTGAGAAGCTGGTAGGTGAGCAGTCCAAAGAAGCAATTCGTCGGCAGATCGATTACCAATAGGGAAGGGAATTGAAGAAATGGACAGAGCTTGGCCGGTGGTGAATTGTAGATGGTATCCAGCCTAGCCATATCTTTTCGTCTGACATTGTCCAGGCCTCAGGTAATAAACAACAGATCGTTCACCACCAGCTTAGACGTTGGAAACTCTGATTTTCCCAGAAAATTCAGGTCAATGTTCATAAAATCAGTGTATAAACAACTGTTTTGGTGAAGACCCCAAAAATTAAGCCATTTTTTTCGTCTTAACATTAGTCTCGGTGATTCTAACATCAAGTTTAAAAACACCAGGTCGATAAAAATAATAGAGAAGGTGAGGCAAGATAAAACGACCATCGGTTAAGCTAAGGCGACAAAAGTTGACGATTCAATCTTAACGAAGCTTGTTGTGGCTTAGAATCTTCTGTTGGGCAATAACTTAGCTTCAATAGGCAAACATTTGCACAGGAGAAAAAGGTGCTTGCCTTAGATGACAAACAGGAATTTGAGGATGAGACTAAGGATCATGCCTTCTCGTTGGACAAAACTGCCGTGGAAAAGATACCCGGCGTCTTCCGGCTTTTAAACTCTCCTGCCCAGAAATCGGAAGATAATGACTTTGAAAGGAAGGCTGGCTCATCAATCGGATCTCCCTCCATTCGAAAGAAGAAGATCAAGGAGGCTAAAAGGAAAAGAAGGAAGGGACATTACGACAGCCCAGAGGTTTATAAAAAGATCGCCGACCGGCTTATCGATTTATTTGGAATCTGAAAAAGGTCAGGGAATATCCGCGAGGCTTCTGGATCGAATCGTTTCAAATCCTTAAGTTTAAAAACATAATTTGTGGAGGATATAACCTTTTAGGTGATGGGAAGTCCATTTCCGCCAAACGTGGTTACCTTTTTAGCACCCATCAGTTCAATCATAATTTGAGGCAAATTGTGAGGCGCCATCCTCAGGTTTCATAAAAGACTTTTAAATGAACCCAATGAGGTCTTTTGAAAAAAGTGAAAAAGTGGTCAGGTTACGACAATCAATGCCTCACTATTCGTAGGCGGGGCTTCCAGTTTGGTCCCATGGGCCCTGCGGACAAAAGGAGTTTTTAGATATCTTTTAATAAAATCTTGACAAAGAAATCGTAAAGAATATATTAGATTTAGTTTAGGAGGTTAAACCAAAGGTTGAGAGTAAAGGACTCGGTCAGGAGGGAAGTTCCTTGACCTTTGTTGCGGGCGATTAGCTCAGTTGGTTAGAGTGCTTGCTTGACATGCAAGAGGTCACTGGTTCGATTCCAGTATCGCCCACCATTAAGAAGGACGGAAAGAGAAAGCGGTTAGTTCTGTGGGAAAATCACCACCAGTTAGGCACATAAGACTTGTGTTAAGTTCTTGATTATAGATATTCTTGGTAACCGTTTGGTTAGAAGATGATTGCGCCCCAAAAAAGGGATGGGGTGATTTTTTATAGCCGAACCTCAGGAGTAAATTTATGGCAGATAAAGTCACGGTGACTTTGCCGGATGGATCGAAAAAGGAATATCCGTCCGGAATAACGATTTCTCAGATCTTACAAAAATACAATCCATCACTGGTTAAGAATGTTTTAGCTGCATTCTTAAATGGTCAAAAGGTGGATCTGTCCAGAAAGGTGAAAGAAAATTCAGATATAAAGTTTGTTACCTTCGATTCGGATGAGGGAAAGGAAATTTTCTGGCATAGCACCTCTCACGTTATGGCTCAGGCGGTCCAGGACCTTTTCCCCCGAGCCAAATTAGCCATAGGACCTCCCATTGAGAATGGATTCTACTATGACTTCGATGTCCCAAAGCCTTTTGAGCCGGATGACTTACTCAGAGTTGAAAAGAGAATGAAGGAGATCGTGCAAGAGGATCATAAGTTCATAAGGAAGGAGGTTAACAAAACGGAAGCAGAGAAGATCTTTCGTCAGAAAGAGGAAACCTACAAACTGAAGATACTCTCCGAGCTGGAGGAGGACAAGGTGGTTTTGTATCAGCATGGTGATTTTGTGGATCTTTGTCGAGGACCTCATGTTCCTTCCACTGGAGTCATCAAGAACTTCAAGCTTTTAAGCATAGCTGGAGCATACTGGAGAGGATCCGAAAAGAACCCTATGCTTCAACGTATCTACGGGATCTCCTTCCCCCAAAAAGCGGAGCTGGATTTGTATCTGAGAAGGGTGGAGGAGATGAAAAGAAGGGATCATCGGGTGATCGGCAAGGAGCTGGAGCTTTTTTCCATATCAGAGGAGATAGGTCCCGGACTGGTGTTGTGGCATCCCAAGGGCGCCCAGATCCGAAGGATCATTGAGAACTTCTGGGTTCAGGAACATCAAAATCATGGCTATCAGCTGATCTATACCCCGCATGTGGCTCGACTGCATCTTTGGGAGAAAAGCGGGCATACCGGATTTTATCAGGAATTCATGTATTCTCCCATGCAGGTGGAAGGCGAACAATACCAGCTTAAGCCGATGAACTGTCCCTTTCATATTCTCATTTACAAATCAAAGCTCAGAAGCTACCGGGAGCTTCCTCTCAGATTGGCTGAATTGGGCACCTGCTATAGATATGAGCGTTCCGGGGTTTTGCATGGGCTCCTGAGGGTAAGGGGATTCACCATGGATGATGCTCACATATTTTGTAAGCGGGAGCAATTGGAGGAGGAGGTGACACAACTTCTGAATTTCTCCATCTCCATGCTGAAAACCCTGGGCTTTGAGGAATATCAAATATTTCTGTCCACCCGCCCGGAGAAATTCATCGGAGAGGAACAAAACTGGGAAAAAGCACAAGATGCCCTGAGGGGTGCACTGGAAAGGCAGAATCTTAAGTTCGAGGTGGACGAAGGAGGTGGGGCCTTCTATGGTCCCAAGATCGATCTGAAGATAAAAGATGTGATGGGAAGACCTCATCAATGCACCACCATTCAGTTCGATTTCAACATTCCCGAAAGGTTCGATTTATCCTACGTAGATTCGGATGGAAGCTTCCATCGACCCATAATGATTCACCGAGCCTTGCTGGGATCGCTGGAGAGATTCTTTGGGGTGCTAATTGAGCATTATGCCGGAGCTTTTCCCCTATGGCTTTCTCCGGTGCAGGTTAGAGTGATGCCCATAACGGATGAACAAAAACCTTTCTCTGCCGAAATTGAAAATAGGTTAAAGAAGGAAGGCTTTCGGGTGCAGCTGGATGATAGAAACGAGAAGATAAATTACAAAATAAGGGAGGCGGAAAAAGAAAAGATACCTTATATGTTTATCGTAGGGAAAAATGAAGCTCAAGATAAAAACGTTTCAGTAAGAAGACACAAACAAGGAGATTTGGGTAAATTTTCCTTAGATGAGATCATCCAGAAGTTGAAACAGGAAGTAAAAAGCAAGGCGACAAAACCTGTGGAGATATGAACAAAGGCGAAGCCTCGCAGAAAAAAACTCCAAAGATAGAGGTGCTGAAAGATAAAATTTCCTGAGAGTAAAGTTTCTGCTTTAAAAAAGACGGAGAAAGGAGGTGACCCCCCATAAAACTCAGGGAGATTAGGGTTAATCGAAGAATTCGATTTCCTCAAGTGAGAGTTATTGGAGAGGATGGTGAACAGATAGGAATCATGCCCACCAGAGATGCTATTAAGTTGGCAGCAGAAAGAGGGTATGATCTGGTTGAGGTTTCTCCAACCGCCAGACCCCCCGTTTGCAAGATAATGGATTATGGAAGATATAAGTACGAGCTGGCCAAGAAGGCAAAGGATGCCAAGAAAAAGCAGAGGTCCCTGCAGTTGAAGGAGATGCGCTTCAGGCCCAAAACAGAGGATCATGATTACACCTTTAAGATGAGGCATGTTCGAGAGTTTTTGAATCAGGGGAACAAGGTAAAAGTCCTGGTGGTGTTTAGAGGACGAGAAAGGGCTCATGTGGAGTTCGGACAGAAGATCTTGGACAAATTGAAGGCTGACCTGAAAGACGTGGGGGAGCCGGCTACAAAACCCAAGATGGAGGGTCGGAGCCTGACCCTCACCTTTATGCCCAAGGGTCAGGAAAAACCCTCGGGGGTTCCTTAGATTTCAAGGTTTATTCGGAGTATGGTATCTGTAAGGACGTATTTGTAAATCGACAAAGCTATTTCTGAATAAAATGAAAGTGGAGGGATGATTCATTGCCTAAGATGAAAACCAACCGTGGCGCGGCTAAGAGGTTTAAAAGGACAGGGAGGGGAAAGTTCAAAAGAAACAGAGCCTACCGAGGTCATCTTTTGAGCAAGAAAAGCTCCAAAAGAAAAAGAAACTTAAGAAAGGCAAAATTGGTAGATAAGGCGGACCAAGAGAGGGTAAGGCGACTTTTGGTCAATTAGGAGGTTCTGATGCCCAGAGCAAAGAATGCTGTTGCTTCACGAGCGAAAAGAAAAAAGATCTTGAAAGCGGCCCGAGGATATTATGGGGGCAGAAGCAGACTTTATCGGACTGCCAAAGAATCCGTGCAGAGGGGACTGGCATATGCATACGCGCACCGGAGAAGGAGAAAAAGAGATTTCCGTCGACTGTGGATCGTGCGGATCAATGCCGCGGCCAGACTTTTCGGTCTCTCGTATAGCCGGTTTATTAATGGCTTGAACCGGGCGGGGGTTATTCTGGATCGAAAGATGCTGGCGGATATGGCGGTGAAAGATAAAGAGGGCTTTGCTAAGTTGGTTGAGCTGGCTTCAAAGTCCTGAATCGGTTTAAGAGTTGATTTAGGATAAGTGATAAATCGCAGGTTGGAACCACGACACGTCCATGGTAGACCTTCTGTTTTACGAAGAATAAGCCCAACCCTTTCTGGTACCTACCGCTGATTGTAGTGGCTTAAAATTTCGACGATTCCTTTTTTGAAATCATGACAGATGCAGAAAAATTCCAACAATCCCTTAGGCAGGCACAAAGGGAGGCTCTCCAGAAAATAGGGCATGCCTCAGAACTTGAAGGATTGGAAAAGATAAGAATAAAATATTTGGGGAGGAAAGGTATCATTACCTCCCTTCTGAGGAGCTTAAATGATTTTCCGGAAAACGAACGACCCGCTTTAGGCAAGCTCTCCAATCAGATTAAAAAACAGCTGGAGGAAATCCTTGCCAGAAGAACAAACCAGCTAAGGGAGGGGAAAACTGCCAGAAGAAGAGAAGAGGATTTCTTTGATTACACCCTTCCCGGCAGGAAAGGATGGTGTGGGAAACTGCATCCTCTCACTCAGATAAATGACAGAATAGTGGAGATATTTTATGGGATGGGTTTTGAGGTAGCTAAAGGCCCTGATGTGGAGACGGACCATTATAACTTCTCGGCCCTTAACTTTCCTAAAGACCATCCGGCCAGGGACATGCAGGACACCTTCTATATAGACCAGGATCTTTTGCTTCGCACCCACACCTCCCCGGTTCAGGTAAGAGTATTTGAGAAAAGAAAACCCCCGGTCAAAATCATCGCTCCAGGAAGATGTTATCGCAACGAAGCCATCAATGCCCGAAGTTTTTGTACCTTTCATCAGGTGGAAGGATTTTATGTGGACACCGATGTAACCTTTGCTGACCTGAAGGGAGTCCTCTCCGCATTTGTGAAGGAGCTGTTTGGCCAAGATGTGGCTTTGAGATTCAGAGCCAGCTTTTTCCCTTTCACCGAACCTTCAGCGGAGGTGGATATCTCCTGCGTGATTTGTGGAGGGAATGGATGTAGCGTTTGTAAGCACAGAGGATGGCTGGAGATTTTGGGAGCCGGGATGATAGATCCGGAGGTATTCAAGGCGGTGGGCTATGATCCGGAGATCTTTTCAGGCTATGCTTTTGGCATGGGGGTTGAGCGGATCGCCATGTTAAAATATGGGGTCGATGATATCCGGCTTTTCTTCGAAAACGATCTGAGATTTTTGAGGCAATTTTAAAATGAAAGTAAGCTTAAGATGGCTCAAAGAGTTTGTTGACTTTAACCTATCAGTAGAAGAATTAGCCTCTCGACTTACCGACGCCGGTTTAGAGGTGGAGACCATTACAAAAGTGGGCGAGAATCTGGATAAAGTGGTGGTGGGAGAGATTAAGAAGGTCTCCAAACATCCCCAGGCAGATAAGCTATCTGTGTGTGTGGTAGCGATCGGATCAGAAAATCTACAGATCGTCTGTGGCGCCTCCAATGTGAGGGAGAAGGCAAAAGTTCCGGTGGCGCTGATCGGTGCCCGGCTACCAGGAAACGTTCAGATCGCAAAAAATACCTTAAGAGGCGTGGAATCCTATGGCATGATCTGCTCTGAGAAGGAACTGGACATTGGAGAAAATGAAGAGACGATCATGATTCTGGATGCGGATCTTAAGGTGGGTGAGCCTATCTCATCGGCACTGGAGTTGGAGGACCATATCCTGAATATCGATCTTACCCCTAACCGTCCGGATTGCCTCTCCATTTTGGGAGTTGCCAGGGAGGTGGCGGCCTTATGTGGAAGTCAACTAAGAAAAAAAGAGGTGAGTCTGCACGAAATTGAAGAGAGGACCCAAAATCGGGTGGAGGTGGAAATTCAGGATCCTCAAGCCTGTCCCCGATATGCTGCCCGGGTGATTGAAGGGGTCAAAATAGCTGAGTCACCCTTCTGGCTAAAGAAAAAATTACACTCCGCCGGGATGCGCCCAATAAATAATGTAGTGGATATATCAAATCTTGTAATGCTGGAGCTGGGACATCCTCTTCATGCTTTTGATTACGAACTTTTTGAACAAAAAAAGGTGGTGGTAAGAAGGGCCAAGGACGGTGAGAAGTTTATCACCTTAGATCAGGTTGAACGCACTTTAAACCGGGAAGTTTTGCTCATCACCGACGGAATCAAGCCGGTGGCTATCGCTGGAATAATGGGTGGATTGGAAAGCGAAGTTAGCCCCCAAACTCGAACCATCCTTCTAGAAAGCGCCTACTTTGATCCAAAAGTTATCCGAAGAGGGCGGATATTTTTGGGGATATCAACCGAGTCCTCGCAGAGGTTCGAAAGAGGAGCCGATCCCAATGGTGTGGTAAAGGCTCTCGATCGAGCGGCTGAACTTCTGGAAGATATTGCCTCCGGCAAGGTATTAAAGGAAGTGGTGGACCGCTATCCTTCTCCCATCCATCCTGTTTGTATAACTTTAAGGCCTGAGCGAGTTAATAAGCTTTTGGGCACCAATCTTGAATCTCCAAGAATCAAGGGTATGCTAACTTCCCTGGAACTTTCAGTTAAAGAGAATCAGAATCTGGAGGTTGAGATTCCCACCTTCAGACCGGATCTGACTCGGGAGATCGACTTAATAGAGGAGATAGCTCGTCTCTATGGATATACCAACATAAAGACCTCCCAAAAGGCAGGGGGAGACTTGGTCGCCCGGATAAGCTGGGAGGATCAGATCTCTCGGAAGATTAAGGAGTTTCTGGTAGGAAGAGGATTTTTTGAGGTGATTACCAATAATCTGGTGGATCCGGCGATACTGGCTAAATTGGATCCTGACGTTGCACCACTTGCCATCAAGAATCCCTTGAGCCACGATCTATCCGTTCTTTCCACCACGCTGGCTTATAATCTCTTGGCGGTGATAAGCCGAAACAAAAACCGCTTAGAGAAGAACGTAAGAATATTTGAGTTGGGAAAGGTATTTTTTGCCACAAGAAATCTGCATCCAGAGGAAAAGCTCCATCTGGGCATAGCTATCTCAGGAGATAGAGAACCGCCTCATTGGGAGACCGAAGAGGATGAAGTGGATCTATTTGATCTGAAAGGGATATTAGAAGAATTGTTTGACCATCTTCGGCTTTCATTTGAACTAACTCCGGGGAAGGCTCCTTTTCTGAAAACAAACAGGTGCTTCCATGTTCAGATGAAAAATGAAAAAGTCGGACTTCTGGGCCAGGTAAATGAGGATATTTTGGATGTTTTCGAAATTACGGATGAGGTTTTCT
>JAOZNS010000321.1 GCA_029933635.1 Candidatus Zixiibacteriota bacterium
AGACCATCAATACGCTGGATGGAAAACCCTTTGAGGTCTTCGCCCAGATAGGGAAATCTGGCTATTCCACCATGGCGGACACTGAAGCCATATGCCGATTGATCTCCTTGGCTTTAAGAAGTGGCATTGCAGTGGACAAAATCATTGAGCAGTTAATCGGCATTGGCGGAGCATCTCCTGTTTTCCAAGAGGGCGGGTTGATCATGTCCATTCCCGACGCCATCGCCAAGGTGCTGAAGAAGCATTTCGGGGCCAATCAGAGCTCAAATCGAGATAGAGACTTCGCCTTAGAATTCTGCCCCGATTGCGGAGCCAAATTGGAACATGATTCCGGCTGTGTGGTCTGCTCCCAATGTGGCTTCTCTAAATGCTAAAAAGAATTTTTGATGCAAAACCGCAGGGTCTGGATAAATCCAGCCCCTGTAGCCTTACAGAACAATACATCTTTTCAGATAGAAGTCTTTCCCGGATGCTCTCTCTTAATAAACCCTTCTCATATCCAAGCTTATAATAAGAGCTTGGAGAAAGATGGCAACGAAATCCGCACCACCAACGTGATTGAGCGGAGCTTTGCTGAGGTAAGAAGGCGTCTGAAGGTGATGGCCTACTTCCAAAACACCAAAAGCTGTAAAAGAATCGTTCTGAGTTTATTCTTCTATTTTAATAAAAAGTGGGATAGGAGAAGCGTCCGCAGGATTCAAATGAAAAAGAATTATCCCCATCGCTCAATACTTTTCTGTCCGAATTTGGATCTATAGGACTGGTGTGGAACTCAACCAAAGAACCATTGAATCAAAAACGGAACCAGCTCGTATGCTCATATGAGTGCACAAGCAAGTGTATACGCATGTTAGCTTAAAACCTATTAGGAAGGAACACCTTTCATGACTTAAATAAATTTACACACAAATTCAAATACTACCCACTATAGGAAAGCGTTCTCTTGACAAGGTTAGAGATATTCATAAATTAATGATAGGATCTTGTGGACGATAAGTGTAACCAATATGAATTGATCGACTTAGTATGAGCGATTATAGGCTAAAGACGAATTTGTTTTATCTTAATTCCCTCTTAAATCTAAGCCGGTATTCCCTCATCTGTCCCGCCTAAAGCGGGACTAAATAACCACTCTCTCTTTTTAAAAGTTTCTCCATTTATTTAAAGAAGGAACAATTCTGACGATACCCTTAAGGGAAGCCTTCCCCAAGGAATTAAGGATAAAGGTCATCTATTTAGTACTCTTAAAGAGGAGGGTCAAAAGATGATTTATAATAACATCTTAGAGACAATTGGAAAGACCCCCTTGGTCAAAATCAGCAAGCTGGTTGGAAAAGATGATGCCACCTTGATTGCCAAGCTGGAGTCCTTTAATCCATGTGGATCGGTCAAAGATAGGATCGGACTATCCATGATAGAGGCGGCAGAAAAGGACGGCACGCTGAAGCCAGGAATGACAATTGTTGAGCCGACCTCCGGCAACACCGGAATAGCCTTAGCCATGGTGGCGGCAGTGAAGGGGTACAGATGTATCTTCACCATGCCGGATACCATGAGCCTGGAGAGAAGAGCTCTTTTGAAATTTTTGGGAGCTGAGATCGTTCTGACTGAGGGTTCAAAAGGGATGAAAGGAGCAGTGGAAAAGGCTCAGGAGCTGGTAGAGGAATTCGGGTATTTTCAACCTCAGCAGTTTGAGAACCCAGCCAATCCAGAAATTCATAGAAGAGCCACCGGAGAGGAAATAATAAAAAATTTAGGTGATTTGAAATTAGATTTCTTCGTTGCTGGAGTGGGAACTGGAGGAACCATCACCGGAGCGGGAGAGGTCTTAAAGAAAAAATATGGTAATAAAAACATTGCTGTGGAGCCTGAGGATTCCCCGGTTCTCTCCGGCGGAAAGCCGGGTCCTCATAAGATTCAAGGAATAGGCGCTGGATTTATCCCCGGGGTATATAAGCCGGAAAACGTGGATGAGATAATTCGCGCCTCCAATGAGGATGCCATCCGAACCTCTCAAAGACTGGCCAAGGAGGAAGGGATGCTGGTGGGGATCTCTGCCGGAGCCAACGTTTTTGCTGCCCTCAATGTAGCCAAAAGAGAGGGCAAAGGCAAGGTGGTGGTGGTAATCGTCCCGGATGTAGGAGAAAGATACCTAAGCACTGATCTTTTCAAACAAATCAGAGAGGAAAACGATCTTGATTATATTTGATTTCTGAGGTGAAAAATATGATCTCCATTCTTGAGGATATCAAGGCGATATACAAA
>JAOZNS010000322.1 GCA_029933635.1 Candidatus Zixiibacteriota bacterium
AAAAAGATTTACGCCTCTGGATATTTTTCCGACGTTTATGCTTCGCTTCAGAATAGAAACTCAGAAGACTATTCTCTGTGTATTCATCTGAAGGAAAATCCACCACTGAAAAAAATCATCTTTCAGAACAATTCCGTCTACCCTGATTCCATGCTTTACCAACGCTTGAACTTTCGTCCCAGTCCGGTTCTCAACTTCAACCTCCTCCAGCAGAAACTGGATTCGGTTATCTCTCTTTATCACGAAGATGGATATAATTGGGCTCACATAGAAAGGATGGAATATGATTCCCTCACCTCCGTGATGAAGGTGGAAATAAATGAGGGAATGGTCTGCCGCATAGATCTTTCTGGAAACGGACGAACCAGAAACTGGATGATATTGAGAAACTTTCCTCAAAGGACCGGGGAACCATTCAACTCCAGAAAGGTTAGTTCAGGCATCTCCAATATTTATAACACGGGACTTTTTGAGCAGGTAAACTTCTCTATCCATCCAATAGAAGATGGTGGCATTGTGCTTCACCTGAAGGTGAAAGAGAAGAAGTTCCACATCGTTAGAATCGGCGCTCACTTTGAGGATGAATATAAAACCGAGGGATTTTTGCAATTTATCGATGCCAACCTCTTCGGGATAGGCAACCGGGTCACCACTCACCTTCAATATGGGGGAAGAAGGAGAATCTATCGGTTGAGCTTAAAAGCGGATCGCATTTTCAGGACATATCTTACCTACAAACTCAATATCTTCTATCGACGGGATCACAGGAAGCTTTTTGAGAATCACCAAAAGATCGCTGAATTCGTTCAAAGAAGGTTTGGAGCAAACTTCTCTTTAGGTCAACATATATCCAGATTGGGAATCATATCGGTGGAGACCAGAGCGGAGAAGGTGAATATAAATGATGGCAATTTTAAGAGAAGCTACAACCTCCGGAGCATCATCATCAGATCCCTTGTGGACACCTTTGACAAATATCCTTTCCCCCATCAAGGAAAATATCACCATCTTTATGTGGAGCTGGCAGGTGATATCCTGGGCGGTGATTTAGTCTATCGCAAAGCGTTCACCTCGCTTGAGTCTTATTTTCCTCTCACCCGGAGGATCAATTTCCATCCCAAGCTGGCGATAGGAGTCTCAGATGGAAGCGTGCCCTTAAGCGAAAAATTCACCCTGGGTGGATTCGATAACTTCGCTGGTCTTTATGCCGAGGAGTTGATGGGAGACAAGATGTTTTCGGGAACTCTGAGCCTGCGATTTAAATTCTTTCGCCGATTATACTGGAGCTTAAGATACGATGTGGGCGAGGTATTAAGCAAGCTGGAGAGCTTCAAGCTGAAGAATTTGAAACATGCCTTTGGAAGCAGTTTAGCTCTGGATACTCCTTTAGGTCCTTTGGAATTTGCTTATGGACTGGCTACCAATGGGTGGGATAAATTTTATTTCAGGTTGGGTTTTGATTTTTAGCTGTGGGGGGATTCATGAATTATCCTCTTCAGGATCCCTGTCGAAACACAGCCCTTAAACCACCTCTACCTTTTCAGCATACACCCTTTTAAATGCCTCCACCACCCGAGGGTCGAATTGGGTCCCGGCGAACCGATCAAGCTCCGCCATCGCCTCCCAGGGTGGCTTGCCTTTGCGGTAGGGTCGATCGGTCACCATGGCATCAAATGCGTCCGCCACCGCAATTATCCTTGCTCCTATTGGAATCTGTTTTCCTTCCCCCTTCTTAGAAGGATCATGTTCCACGAAATAAGCGTGATGAGCTTCCACAATGGGCATGGCTTCCTTGAGCACCCCTCCCACCATGGAGAGCAACTTCATCCCCTTTTGGGGATGCGCATCCACTTCCCTTTTTTCCTCCTCGGTGAGCGTGGCGGCTTTCTTTATCAACTCAGAGCTTATCTCAATTTTGCCTATATCATGCAGAAGGGCAGCCACTTTTATGTTCTCCACCTGATAGCGTGGTAGCTCCATGGCAATGGCTATGCTGGTGGCGTAATCTGCAACCCTTAGAGAATGACTTTTGGTATATCTGTCATAAGATTCAAGATATTTGGCTAAAATCTCCAGCACACCCACATAAGCATTTCTCAACTCCTGAACCTTCTTTTCTTTTTGTTCATAGAGTGTGCCCACTACATAGCCAGCCAAGATCAAAAAGCCACCCCAGAGCATTAAATCACTAACCAGAAGCAGACCGCTGTTTTTAATCTGAAAAAGATGGGGGTTGTTAATGGCGGACAAAGTGATCAAACC
>JAOZNS010000108.1:0-7884 GCA_029933635.1 Candidatus Zixiibacteriota bacterium
GCTCGTCGGGCTCATAACCCGAAGGTCGTAGGTTCAAATCCTACCCCCGCTATTTGAAAGATAATGAGTTAGCGGGAGCCGGACTTGTGTTCGGCTCTAATTGTTTCAATTTTGTTTCAAAGTTCAATACACCGACCGCTTTTGCCCGATGATCGGGTGAAAGGTGGGAATATTTTTCTCTGACCTTCACGGTAGAGTGTCCCAAAAGTTCTTGAACGGTTCTAAAGTCGACACCTGCCATCACCAGATAGCTGGCAAAGGTGTGCCTCAAGGTATGCAGATTGACGTCTTTTACTTCCGCCTTTTTTAATAGCTTGATAAATTCCTTCGTGTAGTAATCCGGGTGGTGAAGTGGCTCATTCTTGCCATTGTCAAAGACATATTTACCACGTGGGGGCAGATCCAATAATACGCGCTCCAATTCAGGGTTCATGGGGATGGAACGGGGTTGTAGCTTTTGGGATGGAAGCTAAACTCAGGCTTGGATTGGATTCTAATTCGCTTGTTTTGAAAACCAACATCCTCCCAGGTGAGATAAACAAGCTCCGATCTTCTCATGCCTGTATAGAGCAAAATCTTTATCACCCTCTGCATGAAGGAATCAGCCAGACTTAGTATCTTTTCAATCTCAGGCTTACTCAGATGCCCGGGTTCACGTAGCCCTGTATCCTTTAGTTTTTTAAGACCCTTAAGTGGGTTCTCCCTGAGATGTTTCCACTCCACCGCCTTATTCGACATAGCTTTGACCAATACAAGGTAGTCATCGACGGCTTTAGGCTTGCACTTCTTCAAAAGCACAGCCTTGAACTCCTCCATCAGACCGGGAGTAATCTCCTTTAATTTGCTTATCCCCTTCTCTTCAAAGAACCTGTGAAGAATCCTAATCCGTCCAGAGTCGACCCTATAAGAGTGATGTGACTTATTCAGAAGGCAATATTCCAGATGTTTTCCCAAAAATTTTCTGAGAGAAATATCGTCTTGAACTAACCCTATCTCTCCTCTGAGGTTCTTTAGTTCGATGTCCTTAAGGAAAGGTTCTGCCATTTTCTTATGTCGACCGAAGGACTTCATCTTCCGCTTGCCACCGATGGTATAGTCTGCATACCAGCTCTTACCTCGTCTGAAAACTCTCATTTCTCTTTTTCACCTCCTGTCTTCTCTTTTCCTAAACGGATATGCCCTTTCGTCTTATCTGTCAAAACTAAATTTTATACAAAAGAATTTACACAATATAGTTCAGATATGTATTCAGAAGCGAAGATTCTATGAGAGATGGATTCAACTTTTTCCCAAGAAGGATCGAAAAAAGTCTGGGGGTTCCTTGAATGTCGTGGCAGGGGATCCTTATCCTGCTCCACAGTTTTGGTCGAGGGCACCCTTGACCAACGAATTACATAAGTCAAGCTATAGACTTGTGATTGGCCGGGACTAAGAAAAAGATTTGGCTCTAATTATTCCTCTACTCGGCTGATCTCGAAGACCACCGGATTCTCCGGATCGGGACAACAAACCTGACATATCCCTTCCTTATCCTCCCAGGGGACGTTGCCACCAAACCTCAAAGCGGTGATGAAGGGAAAAAGGGAGTGGAATGCCCAGTGACAGAAGTTCGGGGGAGGAAGATGCTCAAAAACGAATTCATCGCCCACCTTCAGACCAAAAGGACATTCGCCCTTTTCCAAAATTTTTGTCACCTTCACCTTGATCTTGTATTTCTCCATCTCGACAGCTCCAGGGATGGATTATCTTTTTGTTGGGTATTCCGCCTTCGGCTACAAATCTGATCGGGCAGGATGCCCGACCTGTCACAGCAAAAGACGAACACACATGGTAGGCAGGGCTTCCCAGCCCTGCCAAAATTACTAACAACCTCTCCCCCTTAGTCCCCCTCTCCATAAAAATGGAGAGGGGAGACAGGTCATTTGAGTCAACTGAGGGGGTGAGGTCAGGTTTTCCTTTCCTTCTTCTTTGCCGCAGGAAACAAAATGTTGTTTAATATCAACCGGTATCCGGGCGAGTTTTTATGCAGGCTCAGATCCGTGGGTGGGTCTCCCACCATATGCTGATAATCCTCCGGATCATGTCCTCCATAAAAGGTCCAGGTGCCCCGTCCATAGTTGCCATGAATATATTTCACCTCATCCTGTCCCTCGGTCTCTCCTAAGATGGTAACATATTTTTTCAAAAGGCTTTTTCTGAAGGCGGTGGTCTGTCCCATAAATCCCTTCACCACCGAAACGTGATCTTGCACCAGCATGGTGGGCACGGGATCCAGCTTGGCAGAAAAATCAAAAAGGGTAAAATAGTCGGTCTCCGGTCCCATTCCGGAGAGGATCTTATCGGGTGAGGTGTCTATGTTGGAGTGCTCATACTTATAAGCGTCGGTGGAGACTTGAAAGTCGGTAAAGGCGAAGGTCTTGGAATAGTCCAATCTTTCTTGACAATCCGGATCTACCGGGTCTCCGTCCAGCTCCTGAGGAACGATATCCACGCCTTCGGCAGCTAAGGCGATATCCAGCGTCTCGGTCGCAGAACACATGGCAAAGACGAATCCCCCTCTGGCTATATAGTCTTTTATTGCTCGGGCTACCACCTTTTTTTCCTCCGATACTTTTCTGAATCCAAGCTTCTTTGCCATCAGCTCACAGGTTGCCACCTCTTGCTTATACCAAAGGGCATTTCTGAAGGAGCGATAGAATTTCCCATACTGTCCCGTAAAATCTTCATGGTGCAGATGAAGCCAATCGTATTTTTCTAAATCACCTTTCAGAACCTCCTCATCCCAGAGGGTGGTGTAAGGTATTTCCGCATAGGTCAAAGCTAAGGTGACCGCATCATCCCACGGCTCCTTATTAGGAGGCGTGTAGATGGCAATGGCTGGTGCTTTCTCTAAAAGCACCACCTCCATGTTGTTCTCCTCAATTTCCTTGTAAATGGACGCCGCCTGGGAAAGAGAGATAACATCGAAAGCCACCCCTCTTATCCTGCAAATATCCGCCACCCCTTCATAATAATCGGTCATGAAGGAGCCCCCACGGTAGTTTAACAGCCACTCCACGTTATATCCCTGTTCCAAAGCCCAGTAAGCCACCCCATAAGCTTTCAGATGATCGGTCTGGCTGAGATCCATATAGATCAAGATCTTGTCTGCATGTGCGGGAACAACCAAAAAAAGAAATAAAAAACAAAGCGCACAGCCAATTTTGAAAAGTCTGCCCATCACATTCACCTCCAGGATGTTTGCACTAAATTGCTCCGCATGTTAAGGCTTAATACATAACAGAATCACTGGATCCAGCAATAAATTTTATTCCATGATATAGAAAAGTTTGATCTTTTGTATTCAAGCCGGTTTCTAAATTTAGAATACGCACCAAGGCTTCTGGTAAACAACATAAAATCGCTTCTTTTTAGTATTCTAATCAAAGCGGGGCAAGAAGAAATAAAACTACGTAAGCCTCGGGATGATTGGGTCATCCGAACCTGAACAGGCAAGATAAACGGCGGGTTTATTTGTTAAGGGTTAAACTAAAATTTCGGTTCTTTTGCCCTACTTTTAAGGCTTTTGATGAAAAACTCAATGAGTTCAATCAAGGGAAGGGGAGGTTAGCTACCTTTCAGGATATAGGAAAGTCCCAGGGTAGCTTCGGGTCCGCTATAGTTTTTTAAACCGCCCACCTCTTGACCAAAGTTTACACCTCGATATTTGAAATCTGCACCGATCACAAAGAGTCGACTCAGGATAAATTCTATTCCTCCACCGGCATGCCATCCAAAGGTGAGATAGGTGTTGGTGCCGCCTTCCATAAAGAGCAGTGATCCTGAATATTCGCCAAAACGCAGGTTTTCGATGCCGGAGACGACCTCCCCACCCACATCTACATAAGGCTGCCATCTGGATTTTTTGAAACCAGAAAAAGGATAGTATTTCAATTCTGCTGAAATAGGATAGATGGTTACCCTCTTCCAATAGTAACCATAAGGATCGTGATATCTGGTCTCTCCACGGTAACAGCTTCCTAATGAGAATCCCAAGGCGAACCCCTTTTTCATTCCCGCAGAGAAAGAAAAATCTCCATAGGGAGCGGTGACCTTGCTGAGGACTTCCTGCTCAGGAGGGGCTACCATATTTTTCGCCTCCACCGCATTCCAGAATCCTATCCGTATACCCACCATATTGACGGAGCTCAGATCGATCGCCAGGCAGGAACGAAAGAAGAGGATGCTGGAGAAAAACCAAATAGGAAATAAAAAATTCTTCATGAGCAAAAAGCTTGGTCGATACTCGGCAAAAGGACTAAGCGAATAAACTGATTTAAAGATTGAGATCAGCCTCATTCAGCAGTTGATGGCTTTATCCAAAAAACACCTCAGCGATTTCATAAAGTTCCTCATCGATGCGTTTGGCCTTGGAGGTTGCTTCCTTTAAGTCGATGGCCACTATCTTGTTGCCCCTTAAGCTAACCATTTTCCCAAACTCTTTTCGGTGCACCAGATCTACCGCGGAGATACCGAACCTTGTGCCCAGCATTCGATCGAAGGCGGTGGGCGAACCACCTCTTTGAATATGTCCCAAAATCACAAAGCGAGTTTCAAATCCGGTCCTCTTTTCAATCTCGGAAGCCAGAAGTTTCCCAATTCCACCCAATCTCACATGACCAAAGGCATCCTTTTTTTCATCCTGAACCACCAAGACTTCTTCTTTTTGATCCACCTCTTCTGTAGCTATCTTTGCGCCCTCTGCCACCACCACCACGCTGAAGTCTCTTCCCCTTGCATGTCGTTTGCAGATGGCATCGCAAACTTTATCCAGATCGACCGGCTTTTCCGGGATCAATATGAAGTCTGCCCCCCCGGCTATTCCCGCCTCTATGGCGATCCAGCCGGTGTGCCTTCCCATCACCTCCACCACCATGACCCGATTATGAGATTCGGCGGTGGTATGAACTCGATCGATGGCATCCATGGCAATGTTCACCGCCGTATCAAAACCGAAAGTATAATCTGTGCCCCAAATGTCGTTATCGATGGTTTTGGGCACACCCACGATCTCCACGCCCTCCTCGAAAAGCTTGGTAGCTACGCCTAAGGTGTCTTCACCTCCCACTACAATGATGGCAGAAAGTCCTAAAGACTTTTTCTTCTCAAGGATTCTTTTCACCCCATCCTTCACCTTGAAGGGATTGGTGCGGGAGGTTTTGAGTATAGTTCCCCCTCTATGGATTATTCCCGAGACCTTGTCTAAGTTCAACTCCTCGGTAAGCCCGTATTCCAAAAGTCCACGCCATCCCTGGAGGATACCCAAAACCTGATAGTTATAATAAAGTATCGACTTCCTCACCACCGCCCGAATAACCGCATTTAATCCGGGACAATCTCCTCCGCCAGTTAAAATTCCAATCTTTTCGCTCATAGCCTTAACCTGTCCTTTGGGTTAATTAAACCTTTATAAATTAACCTATCGAATTTTTTGACCCCTTGCTTATTGTCGTCAATTCTTTTGTTCTCTTTCGATCTTTTTATCTCAATTTCTGGAAAATCTCCTTTCCCAGGATGGAAGAACTGCCTATGAGGATGTAAGCCATTGATCCCTTGTAACCCAACTCTTTGCTTCATTTTTTTCAGAGAAATTCATATTTTTTATGAGATACCTCAAAAATACGTAAAACAGAAGGCTATTTTTTGTATCTTCTCAACTTATTTCAGTTGATTCAAAATCCATTTTAAATCTTTCAATCGTCTTATGGTGAAATCCGGAAGGTCATCTTCTTCAGAAGTTTGATCCGGATTGAAATGCACCGCCATCATGCCTACATTTTTTGCTCCCAAGATGTCCACGTCGACTAAATCCCCCACATGTAACGAACTTTGAGGCTGACTTTTCAATTGTCTTAAGGTATAGAGGAAAATTCGGGGATCGGGTTTTCGGATCTTAATCTCATTTGAGAATGTGGTAACGTCAAAATAATCGATTATTCTCAATTGCTTCAAAAGCTTCCTGATCGTTCTTCCCGGCGTTCTTCCCGTATTGCATATAAGCCCGATTTTGTATGGCTCTCTTTTAAGCTGTTTTAAAACCTCATCCGCATGGTCAATCAAATCTGGTGGATCTTTCAGAATCGGGGATACGAAAGCCTCCACCAGTTGATCCATCAAATCCTCCCCGATATCTTTAAGTTTCTTATCATCCATGAGATCCAACACGGTCCTCAGTTGTTCTTCAGTGGAGAGATCCCGATTCTTTCTCCAGGTCTGCTTGCATTTTTCGAAACCCCGATGATAAGCGTCGACCAGATGACTGAATTTGATCTTAGCTCCATTCTGGTAAAATATTCTGCTTATCTCCTCCACCCTTTTTTCACCATATCTCACGTTGTCCTGTGGACTATTGGAAAGCAGAGTATTCCACAGATCGAAGGTGATGGTATCGATCATATGAAAAATCCTTTCAGGATAAGCTTTTTCACCTTAGCGAATGCTTGAGCCCGATGGCTGATTTTGTTTTTCTCCTTCAAGGGAAGCTCAGCTAAGGTTTTGTTCAAGGACGGTATAAGAAAGAGAGGATCATAGCCAAATCCATTTTCCCCTTTCTCCTCGAAGCTGATGATTCCCTGCACCTCTCCTCTGACCGTAACGATGTTTTTTTCATCCTTTGCCAGAGCGGCAACACAGACGAACTTTGCTTTTCTTTTTTTCCAGGGGACCTCTGCCAAAAGCTTAAGCAATTTTTCATTATTATCTTTAAAGCTACAACGAGCTCCAGCAAAGCGGGAGGATAATACCCCCGGTGCGCCATTTAAAGCCTCCACCTCCAAGCCAGAATCATCTGCAACTGAAGGTAGCCCAGTGTATTGACAAATTGCTACCGCTTTCAAAATGGCATTTTCTTCAAAGCTTTTTCCGGTCTCCTCAACTTTGGGAAAACCAGAAAAATCGCTCAGGGTAAGAAAATCTATGGGAAGGTCTGAGAGAATCTCTTTTATCTCCCTTATTTTGTGTGAATTGTTAGTTGCCAGAACGATCCTCACGATTGCCTCAACTCATTCTTTAAGCTATCTATTAATACTTTTCTATATCAATTCTTTTCACTTCCTCTATTTTGTCCTTCAAGAATCTTTCGCCCACTTCAACGAATCTGTCCGGAGCGTCGGAAACATAAAATTTCCGAAAAGATTTTTTACCAGAGCCTTTGAGCAATCCCTCCATTTTCAAAAGATGCTGGACTTCCTTGGCAGTCTGTTCCGCCGAATCTATCAATTTCACCTTCTTCCCCATGATCTTTGAGATAACCCTTTTTAGTAAGGGATAATGGGTGCAACCTAAGATCAGAGTATCCACCCGTTTTTTGATCAAGGAATCAAGATATTCCGAAGCAACAAGATATGTAGCCTTCCTGTTTATATAACCTTCCTCCGCCAATGAGACAAACAGCGGGCAGGAGACGGAGTAAACCTCCAACTCCGGAGCTTTTCCATGAATCGCCTTCTGATAAGCTTCGGATTCAATGGTCCCTACGGTTCCAATCACTCCGATCTTACCATTTCTGGTTGCTTTGACAGCAGCCATAGCGCCCGGCTCGATCACCCCAACGATTGGAATATCATAGCGCTTGTTCAGTTGTTCTAAGGCAAATGCAGAGGCGGTGTTGCACGCCACCACAATGAACTTGACCCTGTGGGACAAAAGAAAGTTCACGTTCTGAAAGGAGAACCTTCGAACCACCTGTCTTGATCTGGGTCCATAGGGGTATCTTCCCGTATCTCCAAAATAAATCACATTCTCGTGGGGCAGAAGCTGGAATATCTTCTTGGCAACGGTCAATCCGCCAACTCCGGAATCGAAGATCCCGATCGGACCTTCATTTTTTCTGAAAGATGTTGCTCT
>JAOZNS010000108.1:7894-8782 GCA_029933635.1 Candidatus Zixiibacteriota bacterium
TCTAAATTAGGATTAAATCATTTAATCGACCCTCTTTCAACTCGCTGTACTCAACCAACAAAACAGAAAGGTGGCTTAAACTATCTAATGGTGATAGCGTTTATTTGATGGACTCCCGGGAGAAAATTGGACCAAGAACAGAGTTCAGCGCTGTCTTTCTTTTAATGCCCGCCGCAGTTCCCTTTGAACTTCTCTGTCTTTTATGGCTTTTCTTCTATCAAAGAGTTTTTTCCCAATTGCCAACGCCAGTTCCACTTTTGCCACCTTGCCCTTAAAGTAAATCTTTAAGGGAACCAGGGTGAACCCTCTCTCTGTGGTCTTGCCCAAAAGCCTTTTTATCTCCCCTCGGTGCAGAAGAAGTTTCCTTGTTCGAGTGGGATCATGATTGAATCGACTGGCCTGATCATAGGGGCTGATGTGTAGGTTATGAAGTAAAACCTCTCCCTTCTCCACCGTAGCGTAGCTATCCTTGAAGCTCACCTTGCCTTCTCTTAAGGACTTAACCTCAGTGCCAACCAGCACAATCCCTGCCTCGTAAATATCAACGATGTGATAAAGATGATATGCCTTTCTGTTGGTGGCAATCACTTTAATTTGATCTTTGGATTTTTGCATCATTTATGAATATATTACGGTCCGTTATATCCTGCAAGGAAATTTCTAAGAGATAGCTGAAAAAGTGAAGAAGAGCAGCTGAGTAAGGTGCTTGACCTACAAAGAAATCGACGAGTTAAAATCTATAAGGCAAGCCTTCCAGAGATCCAACCGAAGTTTTTCAAACACTTTAAAATAATACTTGCCCATTCAAGTAGAAAAGGTTATATTAATTTTAGAGCCGAAGTGGTGGAACTGGCAGACACGCTGTGTTCAGGGCGCAGTGCCCATTGG
>JAOZNS010000109.1 GCA_029933635.1 Candidatus Zixiibacteriota bacterium
ATTACAAAGAGACAAATTATAACTGTTGAAGCAGATTAGAACAAAATAAAAAATGCCCCGCCAGAGGAGTGAATCGGATCCTTCCAAAGGCGGGGCAATTTTTAGATCAGCCATTCTTAGAAGCTACATGGAGGGAGGCCATCTCTATATAGGTAGTTTATCAAATAAACGACATCACCAAGGTTTATCTCTTCATCACAATTGAGATCGCCGGTCATTAGAGGAAAAGGTGCTGATCCCTCTCTGTAAAGATAATTGACCAGAAACACTACATCTCCCACATCTATTAAGCCGTCGCCAGTGACATCGCCGACCTTAACTGGCGGAAGATCGATATCAATTCCGCTCACCCTTCCTCCTCCAACCTGCACAGGATCTGGATACGATCCATCATGATACGAGACTTTAGAGGCGGAAACGATATAGGTGCCGGGGGAAAGCCCATTTATCACGTAGCCTCCTTCAGCCGAGCTTCTGGCAGATCCTCTCACCATTCCATTCATGTAAGCAAAAACTAAGGCTCCTTCGACCGGCAAATCAAAAGAACTGATCGTCCCAGAGATTCTTCCTGCTCCTGAGCCACATGGCGCAAGATAAAAATCGATGTCATAGGCATCAGGCGTTACTAAAGTGGCTTCCTCCCAAGTATACACGCCGTCATAGAACTCTCCTATATATCCGGGGGCAATAGCAAATACGTAGTATTCATCGGTGGGTAGCCCATGAATCATGTATTCTCCAGCAGAATCGGTGAAGTCAAATCCCCAATTTCCATTCAAGGAGACGGCAAAGACGAGGGCGTCAGGTATGGGTAACAGAAGAGTGGTATCTTCGACCACCATCCCCGCAATGATTCCCTCGCCAGGACCACCATAAGGCACTAAGGCGAAATCGATTCCGGGAGTGTTCTGACCCTCAATAACAGTTACAACCTCTGGATACTCTTGTGGCCAGTAACCCCAGGCCCAGGCGGTAACGAAGTAGTCTCCTGCGGAAAGGTCAAAGATGGTATACTGACCCAGAGAATCTGTACGAGCTACACCATGACCGAACTCTCCATAAGCCCAAACATAAGCGCCCGGGATCGGTTCTCCAGTATTTGCATCTCTCACCGTTCCGGAGATTGAACCAGGTTCACCTGTGGGCGTAAGAGCGAAATCTATATCAGGGATGTTCTCACCAGCAATTACGATCACAGATTCAGGATAGGTTTCCGGAACATAACCTTGTGCATAAGCATTCACCTGATAGGTGCCAGGACATAAGTTTGAAATGCTATAATAACCGCCCGTGTCACTCCAGGCTTCTCCGTAACACCAATTGTCAACGCCTATGGCTGTCAGGTGAGCCATGATGATGGGAAGACCGGTCTCCTCATCGGTCACCCGACCTGAAATTGAACCATACTCACCTGTTGGAGTTAAAGCAAAATCAATATTGGGGGTATTCTCTCCTGCCACAACAATCACCGAATCCGGGTAGGTTTCCGGAACATACCCCTCTTTTGAGGCGTTTACCTGATACGAGCCAGGAGGAATGCTATCACATAAATAATGACCAGTCGTGTCCGTATACCAAACACAGTATATCCCGCTGACGGTAATTGCCGCACCGGCGATTGGATAGCCGGTTACCTCATCTGTAACTCTTCCTGAAATCGATCCGAACTGAGCAGATGCAGTTCCCGAAAAGATGATCAAAAAAGTCAAGCTCAGAAGCACAATGAGAAGTTTCCCTTTCATCTTATTAAAGTCACCTCCTTATTTTGCTTTAAGGTTTGTGATTTTTAAAACTTTCTATTGAGGTGAGGATACTCTCTTTTGTCCTTAGTTTCCAGCTTTGAAAGGCTAATTTTTTTACTTTAAGCCCCCTTTTTATAGCTATCTCTTCCAATTTAGCTGCGAGCTCAATTATTTCTGCAATTTATTTTAAAATATAACCATTATCGAATTTCTGTCAATAAAAAAATAAAACCTGTCTTTTCGGTCCTGCCAAGATAATCGTGTATAGAAGAGATTTACCGTTTTCGATTATCTCTGAGAATTTTTTTCTTATATCCTTCCAGCAAGAAAAAGTTATCATCACCTTCTTTTAATGAGATTAAAATAAAATAGGGGCGATTCGTAAATCGCCCCTACATACAGGTGCTGGTTATGCGTCTTTTGGTGTTTAGTCAATCCAGCAAATTAAGATTTTTTCGGAGGAGGACCATCCTTATAAAGATAATTGATCAAGTAGACGACATCACCAATATCCACCTCTTCGTCCGAATTGACATCCCCGCAGGCAATCACAGGGTTACACTCTGGCGGAGAACCATCTCTGTAAAGATAATTGATGAGGTAAACTATATCTCCGAGATCGATTTTTCCATCACCGTTGACGTCCCCACAGATGATGCCACATTCAAAGATCCAGGCATAAAAATCATCGATCCCCGCCTCCACTATGGAGGGATCATTCAGATCTGAGGCTTCAAA
This sequence comes from Candidatus Zixiibacteriota bacterium, assembly GCA_029933635.1. Classification (GTDB taxonomy): domain Bacteria; phylum Zixibacteria; class MSB-5A5; order MSB-5A5; family SM1-73; genus SM23-73-3. The sequence goes on from JAOZNS010000109.1 coordinate 2,481, forward strand.
ACGAACTTTAACTTGATTGGTTGGGGTCACAAAATCGTTTACCATAAAGGTATATTCTTTCCATCCAGGAGTGGTTTCTGGTCCAACAGTATCAATCAAAGTCCAGTTTGCACCGTCATCGTTGGAGATATAGACTTTAAATATATCCGAGCTTGGAGCGCCGGCAATATTGTTCATATACCAGCAGGCATAGTGAATCTTGGCATCGTCCCCTCCACTGAGATCCATGGTTGGCGAAATCAGCCAGGTGATTCCACCATCTACATCAGAGTCTCCGTCCCGGTTGCCTGTGAGGTAACAATTTCCTGAACCATCGAAATCGGACGGTGGATCTCCTCGATCCCCTCCACCAACCGGGACCCCACGTTCCCAAGCGCCATCGGTAAGGTTAGGATCGTTTTCCACGATCCATCCTAAATCGGTCTCAAAGTTGTCAGATAATACTGGTATTAATTGTCCCACAATTGCGGAATAGACGGAAGACGGAGCATCAGGGGGGCTGTATATCAACCCGGAGGCGAGCGCTTCGACGCTGAAATAAAATTCCGGAACATCCTCACAGACGGGTGGAGGCAGTGTTGCCTCATACAGGTCACCACCCAGAGAAACCAACGGTGAGATAAGATAATCCCCACCATCATAACGATAGTAAAGCAAGCCCGAACCTTCAACATACTGGTCAACCACTTCCTCTATCTGGACCCTTATCGAGGTCGGAATCCCCGGATGAATGTACTCAGGTAAACCATCGGGGAAGAGGATACGCAAAGGAGGTTCCACCGTGCTGAGACCTTTGATGCAGAAGTTCGCCGTGGTGTCAAAATCATAAAGATCCCTCCAGGTCGAACCGAAACGATAAAAGCTTTCGCCCGGGTGGGACTTCGATTCCACAATCACGCGATACTGAGCTCCCAGCAATACCGGCACATCTGAAGTGCGATCATAAGCATGACCACCAGCGGAGAGTTGGAGATATATATAAAAGTCATTCCCCTCATCAAGAGGGACTGGCGCATCTAGGTTCACCGTATGGAATCCTTTAAAATCAATGCTCCCCGACTTGGTAGCGAGTTCGTCTAACAGCTCGCCACCTTCAAAGCGGTCATAGATCTTTACCGTGTAGTTCACGTTATTCGTTGCGGTATAGAAACTCACCGCTTGAAGCAATTCTTGACCTTCCTCAGAACCCATGGCGGTAAAAGCATTGAAAGCCTCGGTGCAATCCTCCTTGGTATCACGCCATCCGTGATAGTCGTGATAGTAAATTCTATCGTAGCTCAAGGGTTCCACCCCTTGAAAGGAGACCGCTCCCATGGTGGGTTTCTGACAGCAATGTTTATCATAATAGGAAATCCAGAAGTATCCATTCAGTCCCCACCCGCTACCCCAGCTATTTTTGCATAGCCAAGCACCGGGCCCATCTGGAGCCTGCGTCCCCTTATTATCATCCCAACCCACAATGGCAACTGCATGATTGGGTTCTGCCGGATCGCTGGGTGGCTGATAATGCGTGTAGTTGGTGTAGTCCATGAACGCATCGTTGTAGCACATGCAGGTTCCCAGAACACCTTTGGTCATTATTATGTTTTTTATGGTGTTGATGTTGCTCAGATCTGATCCGGCAACAAACCATTCAATCTCTCGGGGATAATAAAAGTGATAACTGGGGTCGTAGCGAGCAGGAGGCGTGCTATACGATTGCCCATCTGCATCTCGCACCGCACCCTCTCCCCTGGTTAGATATGCGGCTGCAACCAAATAATCGCCACCTTCATGCACGGTAAGTCCTCCTCCACCCGGGTCGTCGTCGTTATTGAAGGTATTAAATCCATTCCACCAATCCAGATGATACTCCGCCAGATTGGGCTCACCAAACTCGCCCGCGGCTGACCAGTTACCGGTCATAAGGAGATTCCCCTCCATGGCGGCCATGGTCCCGTGGGTCCAGCAGGTCCCCCCCTGTTGGCTTCTGACTGAGGTCACATAGTTGATTCCACCGACATCTCGCAGATCAAATGAAGCAGGTGGATCTGCCAGGGAAGATTTGAAAGCGAGGATGAAAAAGATACAAGCCCCAAATGAAAAAAGCCGTATGAAGGACGCCGTCGTTTTACTTTGCTTCATTATATTTACTCCTTTCTCAATTTAGAAACGATGATCTGTCCATAAAATAAGCAAATAAAAACAACCCAAGAAGGTACCCCAAGAAGTGTCAGATTACATTCCCAACATTTCCTATCACAAATATACTCACTTTTGCCCATTTGTCAAGTGCTCCACCATGATCAAAAGTTTAAAAAGCTAAAGGAGGAAATTGTCAACTGTGGAAAGAAACAATTTTATACAGAATTTTTATGACTCTTTGAAAAAATGCAAGGTGAGGTATTAAGAATGGAAGGCATAAGTGAAGTAAAAAACATCGAGGGTAGTTGAATGTATCAATTGTTGGCATGATTTTCAAAGATCAGGAAATGGAGGGAATAAAAAGCGAGCTGGAGAAATTCTGCACCTACAAGGAATGGATCTGTTCGGTAAATCAGCAAGCGTGAATTAAGACTGACATCTTGGGCAGAAGAAACTGGATCTTTTGTTGATCTTGATCCTTTTAACTCTGGTACCACATCTTTTGCAAGGTTTCCCCTCCCGGCCATAAACTTTATGCTGGAGCTGAAAGTTTCCCATCTCTCCTCTTATATTAAAGTAATTCTCTACCGAGGACCCACCTGCCCGGATTGCCTTTTTCAAAATCTTTAGTATAGCTTTGTGAAGTCTTTTTAACTTTTCAGGGCAAAGCTTATCTGGCTTTTGTTCTGGATTTATTTCTGCCTCAAACAGGGATTCGTCTGCATAGATGTTACCCAATCCCGCTATAATTTTTTGATTTAAAAGTGCTGACTTGATTCTTCCCTTTCGTCCTCTGAAGATTTTGATGAATTGAGAAGATGTGAGATTCAGCGCCTCCGGACCTAACTTCTTCAGTTCAGGAATATCTTTTTCCTTTCCGGAATCGAAAGCTTTTATTCTCCCAAATTTTCTCAGATCCTTATAGCGGAGCTCAAAATTTGTGGCATAAAACTTAATGATTAAATGATCGTGTTTATTACCTTGCTTCACACACCCTTCCCCTTTTATCAAGGATTCAGATGGAAAATTGTTAGATTTTATCCAACGTAGATTTCCAGTCATTCCCAGATGAACCAAAATTGTCTTTCCCACGGATAGATCTATCAGCAAATACTTCCCCCTTCTTCTCAATCCTTTGATCCTTTTGTGGAGAATCGCTTTCCTGAAAAGATCAAAGTCCTGCTTCACTATGGATGGAAAATTCGACTTGACCTCTTTTATCCTTTTCCCCACAATAGCCTGATTTAATCCTCTAACTATGGTCTCAACCTCTGGCAACTCTGGCATGGCGAGCTACCTTTAACCTGCTCTCTCCTCTGAGTTAAGCTCAATGAACTTTTGAAAAAGTGATCCTCGTAGTGGAAAAGCTCACTTTTCGGTTTTTTTTGATATGCCATCGTTTTTCTCCAGCAAAGAGTTTGTTTTTAGTAAAAAAACGGAACCAGCAGACTCATTAACGATCTCTGCCGTAAAGATATGATCGGATTTAAGGGGAATAGACTCAGACTATCTTCAGCATTCTGTCGATGGATCTTTTTGCATTCTGGGCAATCTCGGCTGGAATTTCAACCAGGAAAGCCGTATCTTCCAAAGACCACAGGATCTTTTCCAGATTATTCAACTTCATGTTGGGACAATCTGCCAAGTTGCTGGCAGGGTAGAATTTCTTCTGGGGATTTTCCTTTTTTAACCTGTGGAGTATACCGATCTCCGTTCCGATGATGAACTCCTCTGAATTTGATTCTTTAGCATATCTGCAGATGCCCGAAGTGGAAAGAACCTTATCTGCCATGGCAATCACGTCTGGTGTGCATTCGGGATGAACCAGCACCTCAGCTTTAGGATATTGAGCCTTCTTTTTCAGAATATCCTCAGCCAAAATCCGTCTATGGGTGGGACACCAGCCCTCCCACAAAATCATCTTCCGATTGGCTTTCTTTGAGATGTAATCGCCCAGATATTTATCTGGAATAAATAAAATCTCCTTTTCCTTCGGAATCGATTGAACCACCTTCACCCCATTGGCGGAGGTGCAACAATAGTCCGACTCCGCCTTTATCTGGGCGGTGGTATTAATGTAAGCAACCACCACCGCCTCTGGATATTTCCTCTTCATCTCCTTCAGCTGCCGTGGTGTGATCATATTAGCCATGGCACAGCCAGCATTTAGGTCCGGCATCAAAACTGTTTTGTCAGGCGAAAGGATCTTGGCAGTTTCAGCCATGAAATGCACTCCACAGAAGACGATCATCTCCGCATCGGTCCTGGCCGCCTCCTGGCTTAATCCCAAGGAATCGCCGACAAAGTCGGCAATATCCTGCACCTCTCCGATCTGGTAGTTGTGAGCTAGGATGATGGCTTTGCGCTGTTGTTTGAGCTTCAAAATATCATTCACCAGCGCCTTTTGATTGACTTCGAGAATGTTCATATCTCAACTCGGAAGGAACAGTCGTTTCAATTTAGGCTGTATTCGAAATAAAAAAGATCACTTTTGAATCTTTATCGAAAAATAAAACATTTTTTTGGAATAAGACAAAAATCTTTCTCCATTAATTTTGATACGAAAAAAACCTAAGATTTGGAATTTTCCTCCTTTGAAACACTGTCTTTGTGCTCTTCTCCTGTGGAATCAACAGTTTTGTTGAGATCATCGATCAATTTATCAACCATCACCCCATGAGCAAGTGCCCCCTGCTCAATGGTCTCATCTACCGCCAAGTGACAGCCAAAACAATGCATTCCATACTGGAAGAAAGTTTTCACCGTTTCTGGATATTTTTTCAAGACCTCTCCGAAGGTCATCTCTTTGGTTATCTTAGCTCCCTGTGCCATAAAAAACCTCCTTTTTCGGAAATTGTTTTCACTTCCATCTGTTTCTTATAAAGATTTTCACGTCTTTATTTTTCTACTTTTAAGAATACCTTTGTTTCGTCATATTTATTGGACTTTTTTGGTCTTCTTTATTTAGTTTAGTATGTGACGACTTAAAAATTCCTCTTTTATGGTTTTAAAATAGTTAGTCCATGACAAAAGTCAAGAGATTGCCGTTAGCTCTTTATTAAAAAATGAAGGATACGATTAGGGATTGAAGTTCGCTTCACGGAAATTAATCTTTTTTTCTTTGTTCGGCAACTTTGGTCAAGCAGGTTAACAAAATTTTGGGGTGAAATGATTTAAAGGATTTCGAGTAAGAGATGGTATAGAAATCTTAAGAGATCTTATAGGATTTCCTTCATTTTAACCCCGGTATACCTACGATTCCCTTTTCACCTCTTGCTTAATCTCCTAAAGCATTTTTTAGAATTTCTGCAATATCGAAGACCTGCAACTTTTTTTCGAGTTCTTTCTCTTTGATTCCATCTTCCAGCATGGTCAAGCAATATGGACAACCGGTTGCCAGCATCGACGCATTGGTGGCGTCGGCTTGATCTACTCGTAGATGATTTATCCTTATGCCGATTTTCTCCTCCATCCACATTCTTCCACCACCCGCACCACAGCAGAAACTTCTTTCCCTGTTTCGTTCCATCTCCACCAGTGTGGCGCCTCGAATAGAACCTAAAATCTCTCTTGGAGCGTTATATATGTTGTTATGTCGACCCAAATAACAGGAATCGTGGTAGGTAATGGTGGCTTTAATGCCGACTCCCCCACTCAATTTTCTTTCCTTTAATAGCTTCAAGAGGAATTCACTATGGTGAAACACCTGGTAATTGCCACCAAATTGATGATATTCATTCTTGAAGGTATTGAAACAATGTGGACATAAGGTGATGATTTTCTTTATCAGGTATTTGTCAAAAAGCTCGATGTTTTTCTGCATGAGGATCTGTGCCAGATATTCATTTCCCATTCGCCGTGCGGTCTCTCCACAACATATCTCCTCTGGGCCAAGTAGGGCAAAGTTTACCCCAGCCTTTTGCAAAAGCTTCACCAGACTACGGGCCACCTTTTTGTTGCGCTCATCAAAGGAACCGGCACATCCTACAAAAAGTAGATACTCCACATCTTTATTTTCACTCACAATTTTCAAATCCAAATCCCTGGCCCAATCTGCTCGGGTGGCAAAGCCAATGGTCCATGGATTATAATTAGTCTCCATGTTTTTGAAGAAAAGCTTAACCTCGGGAGCAAACTTGCTTTCCATCAAAACCA
>JAOZNS010000323.1 GCA_029933635.1 Candidatus Zixiibacteriota bacterium
CTGAACAGTTGGTCTGTTCTGGCGGTAAGCCGAAGAATAAAAGGATGGTTCAAGCCATCAATATACAACCGGGCCAATTTTTTCAATATCTGGAAGTTGAAAAGGATGCTGAAGAATTCCCTAACCCTTCATTCACCGAAATGGAGCGGGGTTCACCCTCTCCCTTATTCAAATGTAAGATTCCTTCAGCGGTTGGACAGGAGGCTTTCTTTCTGGAAAAACCCTTTTAGCGCATTTCTTGGCGTTGTAGCCGCCCGTAAAACACAGTAAACCACCTAAACAAGTAAGCCCTTAACCACGATCATTTATGTGAGTCCCTAAACATACGGTTTATATTCTATATCATAAATTCTCTCCAAGATTATAGTTGCTATAGACACAGAGGTTATATATCTTTCATAAAGTTTCAGTCTGATACGTAAAAATCTATAAGAGGTTAAAGCTTTATTTCCGTAGGAGTGATATGAATGGTTAGTGGTATACTTACCCGGATAGTCGGTTCCAAGCATGAAAGAGACGTAAAGAAGATCCGACCCCTGGTGGAGGAGATCAACAGACTCTACGAGCAATACCAAAGTCTCTCGGATGAGGAGCTGAAAGGAAAGACCGAAGAATTCAAGCAGAGGATCAAGGAGCGGAGCGGAGAGCTTGAAAGGCAACTTGATGCGTTAAAAGAAGAGTTTGCCGGCATAAAAACTCACGGACTTTCCGAGGAGGAGAGAGCTGGAGTCAGATCTCAAAGGGAAGAGCTCTTGCAACAGATGAAGGAAATCCAGAACGAAATAAAAAAGGTGGAGCAGGAGATTTTAGATGAGATCCTCCCGGAGGCTTTTGCTGTGGTCAAGCAGACCTGCCGAAGGCTTTTGGGCAAAAGGTGGGATGTGTGCGGTATTGAGGTGGAGTGGGATATGATCCCTTACGATGTTCAGCTCATCGGCGCGGTGGTCTTGCATCAGGGCAAGATCGCAGAGATGGCAACCGGTGAGGGAAAAACCTTAGTCGCCACCATGCCCCTTTATCTAAATGCCCTGACCGGTAAAGGGTGCCATCTGGTGACGGTGAATGATTATCTGGCTCGAAGAGATAGTGAGTGGATGGGCGAGATCTATAAGTTCTTAGGTCTGACCGTAGGTTGTATCCAAAACGAGATGGATAATGAACAAAGAAAAGTTCAGTATAATTATGACATCACTTATGGGACCAACAACGAATTTGGCTTTGACTATCTGAGAGATAACATGGCTATTCGAGCTGAGGACAGAGTTCAGCGAGGATACAACTATGCCATAGTGGATGAGGTGGACTCAGTTTTAATTGACGAAGCCCGAACTCCCCTGATCATCTCCGGTCCAGTAAGCTCCAACGTCACCCAGAGCTATGCGGAAATGAGACCTTTGGTGGAGCAATTGTTCCGCAAACAAACCGCTTTAGTGAACAAGATGGTAGCCGAGGGAGAGGAGCTGTTAAAAGAGGGAAAGGAATACGAGGCGGGAATAAAGCTTCTGATCGCCCACCGGGGTGCTCCCAAGAATAAAAGGTTGATGAAGCTGGGCAAAGAGCCCGGAGTAAAAAAGCTGATTCAGCGGGTGGAGTTGGATTTTATGCGGGATAAAAGACTGCATGAGCTGGATGACCTTTTGTATTTCTCCATCGATGAGAGGGAGAATAGTATCAATTTGAACGAGATGGGGAGATCAGTTCTCTCACCCGAGGATCAGGCGCTTTTTGTCCTTCCGGATATCACCGAGGGGATACACGAAATCGATTCAGATGATTCTCTCTCCTCTGAGGAGAAATTAAAAAGAAAGGAAAAGTTATATAAGCTTCATGCGGAACGCAGTGAAAAGAACCATTCCATAAGCCAGCTTTTGAAAGCATATTCCTTGTTTGAAAAAGACGTGGAGTATGTGGTGCAGGATGGGAAGGTGATGATCGTGGATGAGTTCACCGGCAGGCTTATGCCGGGAAGGAGATACAGCGAAGGATTGCATCAAGCCATAGAGGCAAAGGAAAAGGTTAAGGTGGAAGGGGAGACGCAGACTTTCGCCACCGTCACCCTGCAGAATTTCTTTAGACTTTATGATAAGCTGGCTGGAATGACCGGAACCGCGGTGACCGAGGCAGCAGAATTCTGGGAGATATATAAGCTGGACGTGGTGGCTATACCCACCAATGAGCCGGTGAGAAGAATTGATTACGACGACATGGTCTATCGGACCAGGCGGGAAAAATATT
>JAOZNS010000110.1 GCA_029933635.1 Candidatus Zixiibacteriota bacterium
AAATCTTTTATATTCTTCCGGGTTTAAGATGATTTGCGGCTGATAGTTTATCTTCTCCTCAAAATAATTCTTGCAGGAGAGACAATCCCTTCCCACATGGTGGTATCCTTTGGGGCAAGAATTCCCCTTGTTCAAGAGGCGACACTTCCAGAGAAAAAAGATGCATCCCTGGGGGAAACATCTTTTCTCCTTTAATACGTGATATACCGACACGCTCTTCTCAAAACGAAAATGAGCCTGATGAGGACAGCGAAACACATCCTGTCTTTTGTATTGGTTGATCAAAACCTGCGACATGGCTTAATTCCAAAAGATGATTTTAAGTTTAAGAGATTTTAACCAATATCAAATTTTTTCTCAATCTATTTTAAATACCGCTTGACTTTGTAACTCATTTGTCAGGAAAGTATCCTTCATTTTAGGGGTTTGTCTGAAAGATGGTCTGGAAAGGATGCTTCTGTTAGTCGTCTTTTATCATCTTTTTTGCCAGGGCATGAGCTTCTCTTAAAGGCTCCGGAATTCTATATCTTGGGCTACATTCAAGCACCACGGTTACTGCAGTCCGGGTTGAGATTTTGTGACCCGGGGTGACGAAAATTGGCTTGGTCCCTTCTTGAGTTCTGACCACCGCTCCGATCAGATTTTTGTCCTTACCCTCCACAAATATATGTGCACCTTTTTCTGAAGATGGTTCTGGATGATCTTTCCACAGAGGCGTTTTGGAGCAAGCGATGGTGGGAAGATCAAGCAATACTCCCAGATGGCTGGCCAGTCCCAATCCCCTGGGATGAGCGACCCCCCGTCCTGGAAACATTATCAAATCATGTCTTTTTAGCTTCCCTATGGCGGAAAGAATTGCCGGACCAGCACCGAATGCAAAAAATCCCGGAGCATACGAAAAGTCGGTCTTCTCCCTATGAAAGGCACTCCTTTGAATTTTGAGCTCTGGATAGGAAAAGCTGATACATCCAACCAGGATCTGATCTTGTTTTTTTGAAAAGATTACCCCCACCCCCAAAATATCCTCAATTTTCTCAAAGCCATCTTCGAGGATGACCAGCTCGGAGAGCCTTTTCTGGATTCTTTTTGCTTCCTCTATGGAGACATCCCAAGGGTGATCCATGTTTAATTTTAAGCAATCCATCGTATGAGGAAAGAAAATAAAAAGAAGGTTGCCCCGTCAGCCAAAAGGATGTTACAGAAGTTGAAGACTAAAGAAATCCGAAGCCTCTTGGTCCATCCAATCTTGTTATGCCGAACTCTTGAGCTATTTTCACCGCGTGGGCGAACTCGTTTTGGGTTATCCTTCTGTTCAGTGGAGGATGATCATTTGCTTTAAAGCAGGGGCGATATTGATCCATCAAATTGACATAGGTGTGGGGTGAGATCTCTTCTGCAATAAACTTCATAGCCTGTCTGGTTCCTGCCAGATCCCCAGGCAAGATAAGGTGACGGAGCAAAAGTCCTCGCTGGGCTATGCCATGATCATCTATCATCAAATCCCCCACCTGGCTGTGCATTTTTTTGATCGCCTTCTTTGCTACTGTCGCGTAATCTTTAGCATTGCAGTATCTTTGAGCGATCCTATCGTCAGAATATTTCAGATCTGGCATGTAAATATCAAAGATGCCCTCCAGAAGCTCCAGAGTGTCGACGGAATCATATCCCCCGGTATTATAAACCAATGGAAGATGCAATCCCTGCTGAATGGCAGATGGCAAGGCCTTAATGATCTGGGGGACCACATGGGTCGGAGTTACCAAGTTGATGTTGTGGCATCCTAAGTTCTGCAGATGAAGCATCATCTCCGCAATCTTCTCTGGGTCTGCCTCATACCCTTGCCCCAAATGGCTGATATCATAGTTCTGGCAGAAGATACAAGCTAAGTTACAATTGGTAAAGAAGATGGTTCCGGAGCCATATCTCCCCACCAGGGGGCTTTCTTCGCCGAAATGCGGTCCAAAGCTGGAGATCTTGGCTTTTTTTCCGGTCCGGCAGATACCCTTCTGATCCTCCAATCGGTTAACCCCACACCGGTGTGGGCAGATATCACAGCTTTTAAGCTTGGTCCACAAAGTCTTAATCTTCCAGGCAAGTTCATCGTTTTGATGAAGCTTTAAATATCCAGGTTGAAATCTTTGGGTCATTTTTTGGGCTCCCAAGTCCTCTCCTCATCTAAGATGTGAATTATCCGCCATCCTTCCTGTTTTAGCTTTAAAGCAATAAACCTTCTATGACATCTCCAGGGAAATCTTTCCGCACACACAAAGGCGGTGGTAAATTTGGAGGCTATCTCTTTTAGTTGTGCTATTCCCTTTGCGAATTCAGATGTATGAGTGTATTCTTTATAGCCCTTTTCTCTAAATCCTCCCAGAATATCTCCCAGATAAAAATATCTTATCCCCCGCCTTTGAAGATTTGAAGCAAAGTTATCCTTTCTGAAATGGTCAAACTTAGAGACGGGAAACCTTCTGACGTCCACCACTGCCCGGAGCTTAAATCTTTTACAGATCAAGAGGAATTCTTCAATGGTGCGGTTAGAGGTCCCCATGGTGTAGATTAATCCAGACACATCCTATCAATGTTGCACTTTCATTCTTCTCAAGCAGTTGTCGCAGAATTTGGTGCCCTTTCTATCCACCTCCATCACGTTGTCCGTAACATACATCACGCATTTGGGATTGCGACAGTCTTTAAATCCCCACAGGTATCCTAATTGATGCAATGCCTCTTTTAGCACCCTGGAGAAAAGGAGTTTTTCCTCATCCATCATCTCATAATTTTCGCGCTTTAATCGAAAAAGGGATACCACGGCGGACTTGCCGTGAGGATCGGCACCCCCGATCACGAAGTTTTGAGAAGGTATATACAAATCGTCATCCACCAACCCTAAGATCTTCTCACCGGGAGCAGATTTCATAAGCTCCAGCTTACTTAAAATCACGGTAGAATAGTATTGTCCCCTCTGGTGATTGAAAGCCTCATGGGGAATCTTTACACCCTGGAGCACGTCCACCCCCACACTGAAATAGGAAACCAGCTGGGAAGCTAATTTATTTATCAGGGAGTAGTCTATCTCCCCCATGGGAACCACCACAATCTTGTTGCGCAGACCAAATCTTCTTTGCGGGCTCATTGTTAGGACCAGATAAATAAAACCTTTACAGGACCATGTATCCGTTAATCAAGGTAAGTGTGTTTTGACAGAGCAAAAACAAATAACCCTTTCTCCTGTCCAGATTCCCAACCTCGAAGTAAGTCCCTTTTAATATTCCTTTCTTCACAAAAAATGTGCCACTCTAATAACTATCTCACTGTTATATAAGACATCCTCGCCTTGGTGTCAACCTCATTTTAAAAGATTTGGGCTAAAAACCCAAAAGGCCGCACCATGGAGATAGGGTTTAAATTCTTTCAGGCATAAGGGATTGCCGTAAAATCTTAGCCATATAAAAACGAAGGCTCATGGGTCAAAATCCACATTATACCACCGGTTGGAACGGCAGATTCCTCCATTCTCAGATAGAAAAAAGAAACGGTCGAGACTGCAAAAATAGTCCAGACCGTTTCCTTAATATCTGAATAAATTTTCAAAACTAACAGGAAGGAGGATCTCCACCCCTGTAAAGATAGTTGAGCAAATAAACCACGTCAGCCAGATCCACCGCTCCATCGATGTTAAGATCTCCAGCTTCCATGGGATCGGGAGCAGGTCCATCACGATATAGATAATTTATTAGGTAAATCACGTCTCCCGCATCTACAATTACATCTCCGTTGCAATCGCCACAGATGTATATGCCTACGGTCAATGGATCTGACCAGTCGCTTTCCCGATCATTTATATCCTTGGCTTTTACCTTTACAGCGTATATGCCGGGATCGGGCCAGGAGTTGGATGCAATGCAAGTGTCTCCTGAATTGTATGGTCCCAGCCAGTCACTGTTGGTTCCATCTCCCCAATCGAAGAAGTAGTATATATCTTCTCCTTCGGGGTCGGTGGTGTAACTTGAGAAGTAATACGGATGGCAGGGGTCTCCTCTGGTTATCCCGGACGGTTGCTGGGGCGTATCCGGTGGGTAGTTGGACACAACAGGTGCCATCCCTAAATCTGGGTTACCCCAGAGTGCTCCCCACTCGAACATCTCATACTTCAAGGCATACCACAATCCATTTAGATACATGGTTCTTAACGCCGATTGGAGAGCCTCTCCCTGAGTCATGACCTGGGAGGTGACTTTGGTGGTGAAGTAGTAATCTAAGGATTGACTGGAGCCATCAGAAGGGTCGTTCCATCCGGGCATTCCATAGGCGACCTTGGTGGCACCGACGAAACCAACCGCTCCCTGTTTCAGCATGGCTCGACCCAGATTGTCATAGTCGGTGTCAGAGTTGCTGCAGGCATCTGCAAAGCAGATGGATGGATATTCATCATTAAGATAGGGACAAGTGGACGTGGAGACGAATGCCTCACCTGTTGAATAATAGATATGGGAGGAATAGGGCGAGCCATGCCCGGCCCAATTGACAAAAGCATACTGCCCACCGGACCAAACTGTCCTCACGTTGGTGAATCTGAGGTCGTAGTCCATGGGATAAGAGGAGTAACCCTGTTCATACATGCGCGTCATGCTCCAATCAAACATCCATATCTGATCCACCTTGGTCTCCATAAGAACCGCATTGTCCGTATCGGGCCAGAAGAAGGCTCCCAGAAGCAGGATGTTTTTCTTAAATGCGGGGTCATCGTTCTGTTCATAAGTTACTGACTTCTGGCAAATGTGCCACACATCCGCTGACCCACTCCAGGGGATTCTTCCCACGTTCACCTCATTGTAGAAATCGATGGGATCAGAATTCTCGCCCCACCTGTGATCCCCGTCTGCGTCCCAGGACTCACTGTCAGGTAAGGAGAGCTCAGCATAATAAAAATCAGTTTCGGGCTTGCCATATCCCTGGTCCTGCCAGGTGCGTCGCATGGGCACATCATCGTAATGGCCAACCAGAAGCACATCCTCTATGCCCCACTCACTGGAACGATACTTGTCCCTGAGGAAGTTCCTTATCTTCTCAGCCAAATCATAGCCATCATAGTTGGCATCGATCCAAGAGGTGGTTACCACATTCACGCTTCTGCCTTTGCTGGTTTCCCAATCGACTAAAGGGGTGACCGCAAAGGTCAAAGATTCTAAAGTAATGATGACGAAATCATAATGATCTTGCCCCTTGGTCCCTCTGGGATACCAGCTTTGAGCTTGATCATAATTGAGAATGAACTCCCGCGCGGCCTGTTCCATCCTAGGAACCTCATCCATCATGATATCTTCTGAAGAAAAATTTTGTGGAATAGTGTAACTTATGTGAACGGTGATCTCCGGATAGTAGGTCAACTCTCCCGACAAAGGGCGATAGCTAAAAGGCGTAACCCTTACGTCCACCAAGTTATACTTCCGAAAACCAGCGGTGCGAACGAATTCTCCGACCGAAGTCGGATAGGGTTGATCACTTCCATAAACTGAATTGAAGTTCTCCTCATATCTTTCTTTGTCTCGCTGATAAAGCAACGGATCTTCCTGTCCCAGCACCCTGGGCAAAGGTGAGGGGGCAATCTGGTAGGTTCCAGGAAGCTTTATACCTTCACCCACATCAAAAGTAACCTCAGCCACCTTGGCTCCAGGAGGGATGGCAATGGCAAAGATCTTTGATGGAAGGTTAGGCTTTCCAGGGACCAGAAGACGACCAAAGCCTTCCATCAGTATCTCATCTCCTTGTGGGGTCTGATTAATATCATAGAAGCCAACCGGTATAGGGATGCTGATTTTTCCCTCGTCTGCCATTGCCATAACGTTGATCATCAGCGCCAACGTTAAACAAAAAATCGCAACCCTTCCGCATCTTTTCATTCTTCTCCTCCTTTCTGAGTGAAAAGATTGAAGTTTAAGCCATTTCATTCGTCAAACATACTTATTATAACACATAAATAAAAAAAGTCAAGCAAAACTCGCCTTACGAAAGGCTTCGGCAACAGCCCCAATGTTTACATTACCAGTGTAAATTGTTCCTAAATTGAAAAAAATTAAAAGTTGACAAATCCTCAGGCAGGATGTATTTTTGAAAAAACGGCGGTCTAATCAAAAATCTGTTGGAGGTAAGATATGCGAGGAGTAAATAAGGTCATCCTGATCGGAAACTTAGGAAAGGACCCGGAGCTACGTTATCTTCCTAATGGAGATCCGGTGGTAAAATTTCCGCTGGCCACTGGTTCGAGATGGAAGGATAAAGACGGTCAATTTCAGGAGAGGACCGATTGGCATAATATAGTTGCTTTCAGAAGGCAGGCAGAAATTTGCAATGAATACCTGAAGAAAGGTAGTCCGGTCTACATAGAGGGGAGGATTCAGACCCGTTCCTACGATGACCGAGATGGCAACAAAAGATGGATAACTGAGATAATCGCTCGATCGGTGATGATGTTAGGAAGGAAGGGTGAACCCGGGGAGGAGATTCCTGAAGAGATGGAGGAGCCTTTGACGGAGGAGACCAAAACCGAAGACGAGGATCTACCCTTCTGAGCTGAAGGGGATTTTTCTCCGGTGTGATGCAAATGCTATGAAATCTAACTTAAGTTAGTTTTTCCCACGATTCATGGGAAAGACAAAATTAACAGAAAGAAATCAAAATTGCTGAAATCATAGGGGCATAGAGTAAACTGCAAAAGCCTGATACAAATTCTGATGTCCTCCCGATGTAAGGTGGCTTTCGCCTGCGCCTTACTTTTTTTCATTGTTTTTTTTATCTATTTTCATACCCAAGCGCCTTCCGTTCAATTCATTGATTCCGGGGAACTGGCTGTGGTATGTAAGAGCCTGGGCCTGGCCCATCCCACCGGATATCCCCTTTACGTTCTTCTGGGAAGGCTATTTTGTCTTCTGCCTCTCAAGGATATCATTTTCAGAGTGAATCTTATGTCTCTTCTTCTCACCTGTTTGGCTAACACCATTGTGTTCTTCATACTTCTCACCATAGGAAAAAATTTTTCGAGAGGGGAAAAAGGAGATTCCAATATCTTAATCTGGTCGGCTTTTGTGGCTTCACTTATCTTCTCCTTCACTCCCACCCTTTGGTCCCAAGCCACCTCCAACGAGGTCTATTCTTTGAATATCCTGCTTTACACCGTGATTGTGCTGTTGGTCCTGCTCTGGCAAAACACTAAGGAAAAAAGAGGGTCTGAACGGTTATTTTATCTTTTCACATTTATTTACGCATTAAGCTTTGGCAACCATATGTCCACCATCCTTCTTTTGCCCTCCCTCCTTTTTATCTTAATTGCTACCCATGGGAGTATCCTTTACAACTGGAAACGAGCGAGTTTGATCTTGGCACTTTTTCTCTTAGGTTTGTCCATCTATCTTTTTCTTCCTGTTCGATCCTCTCAGAACCCTTTGATGGACTGGGGGAATCCGGAGAGTTGGTCTACATTTAAAAGGCACGTAACCGGCTGGCAATATCAGGTGTGGATGTTTGCCCAATCAGCTCAAGAACTTTCGAGAAACATCCGAAACTTTATCGAACTTTTTTTTCATCAATTTCCCCTATATCTTTTGCCTTTATCTTTTTTAGGAATCTTTTGGCTTTTTGTCCACGAGCGGAAGTCCTTGTTCTTCCTTCTGATTCTGTTTTTTGCCAACATCCTTTACGGGGTCAATTATGCTATCCCCGACATCGACCCCTACTTTTTAGGTTCCTTTATGGTAAATGCAATTTTTTTAGGGACAGGTCTTCATTCCCTTTTTCAAACGATCAAGAAACTTAGAATAAAAAAACTTTTTTCATATGGCTTTTTGCTATCATTTATCCTTCTGCCTTTGATTTTGCTTAAAAAAAGCTACCTCGAAAATGATCGTAGTCAGAACTTCTTCGCCTATGACTTTGTCTCCAACGTCATGCGATCGGTTAAAAAAGATGCCATCATCCTTACCAATATATGGGATCATTATTCTCCTTGGCTTTACCTCAGGTATGTGGAATTAAAGAGACCGGATGTTAATTTCTTGGATATAGAGCTTTGCCGGCGCTCATGGTATTTTGATTACGTCAAACAAAACTGTGGTGATCTTTATCGAAAATCTGAAGCAGAGATCAAAAGATTTATCCAAGATGTGTATCCTTTTGAAAACCGCCAACCCTATGATCCTCAAGTCATTGAAGAGGCATATGAGAACATGCTCAACAGTTTCCTTTCGTATAATTTCAGATACAAGCCATTGTATGATGATATGATGGGGAAAGGTAAGATTGGACAGATATATTTTAGGATTCCGGAGGGATTGGTCTTCTCACTTGAGGATAGTTTGAAATATTATCCTTATGACTTTCCGGATTTTCAGCTCAGAGGAATTTTAGACAAAAACGTGTATAGGGATGATCGCACCCTTTTCCATCTGAAAAGATATCCCCTTATGATTGATCTCAGAATTAGGTATTTACTAAGCTTCAAGAAAGACAAGGAGGCAGATGCTCTTTTGAGAAGATATGAAGCGCTTTTGTCCAAAGCGACTCAGTGACCAGAAGGCGAAATTATCCCGGGTCGGATGAATCCGAACCCTATGTTGTGGTTTCTGGCCCGATGTGTCAGGCAACTAAAAAATTCGTAGGGGGCTGACATCTTTGTCGGTTGAATTTGTGCGT